>NZ_MAEV01000002.1:0-269261 GCF_002013385.1 Mycobacterium sp. D16R24
GTGTGTCCGGATCGATATTGCTCGTCATGCATCGTGTCTTGCCCGACGGAGTCTTGAACGCGACGTTGCCACCGAGATCGGTCTTCTGCCCGTCCTGGCTGGTGGCCGAGTGGAAGTTGGTGGCGTCCACCGGGGCTCCCTTGGAAATCCACTGTGCCACAGCGTCATATGGCGCACCTGCGGTGGGTTCCGGTAACTCGATGGGAGTCGTGGTGGTGGTCGAGGTGGGAGCCTTGCTTGTGGCGCTGCTTGATGGCGGAGCACTCGATGAGGGAGTGGTCGGCGAGACCGACGCTCCCTTCGAGCATCCGGCGACCAGGAGCACTGCTCCCAGCATGGTCAGACCACCGAGCAACAGGGCACGCATGCAGCCAGGCTAGCTGGCCGCCACCGGCTGATGGGTAGGCGCGGCGGCTACCACCTCGATTGCGGCGTTCTCGCGAGCCTTGACGGGCCGGCTTGCCCGGGCGTTGAGCCAGCAGGCCAGCGCGCCGATCACCAGGCCGATTCCCATTCCGATATCCACCCGCTGGCCCAGCAGGATCCAGGACAACAGCCCCGCCACGGCGGGGATGACGCAGAACAGCATGGCCACTGCCGCCGCGCCGAACTTGCTGACCGACCGAACGTAGAGCGAGGTGCACAGCGTGGCGTTGAACAGCACCACCGCCGCGACGGCTCCCGCGGCCTTCCATGGGTCGTGCACGGCACTGGGTGTCAGTAACGCCAGCGCTCCGGCGGGCAGCAGCCCGGCGAGATTCTGGATGGCGCTGTTGGCCCGGAAGTCGACATCGGCACAAAACCGCTGCTGGTACACCCCGCCCGCCGCCAAGCCCAACAACGCGACCAGAAGCAGCACCAGCACGGTGTCGATACCGCCCGTGGCGAGCAGTCGATTGGCACATGCGGCCAACACCGCCAGCACTCCCAGGCCAAGGGCGACAATCCGCCAACCATTGAGTCGTTCACCCAGGAACAGGGCTGCCAACACGGCAGTGACCACGGGATTCATGGAGATGACGACGGCGCCCAGGACGGCAGGAGCCCCGTGTTCGAGCGCTTCGTACAGCGCGCAGAACTGCACGGCCTGCATCAGCAGCCCGGCGACGATGACGTGGCCGAGCTTGCGGCCTGTCGGCCAGGCGACCTTCGAGAAGAACGCCCAGGCGGCGAGGATTGCTCCGGCGAGGGCGAACCGGGCGACCAGGACCAACATCGGCGTCATGGCCGACACCGAGAGCGCGCCAATCGGGTAGCCAAGCGCGTACAGAAACGTCAGTGCGACCGCGTAAGACGCCGGCATCTTCTGCATGTCAGCCATCGTCGCCGGTTCGGGCGGCTGATGTCCAACGATAATTACTGATCAGAATCAATCAGTAATTGTGATCGATTGATGTTCAAGCTGCGCGCCAGCACGGTACTAGGTGCGTGGCTGAGGAAATATTGATCAAATATTGTGATCGGACTACGGTGACGATATGGCGAGTTCGACACTCGATATCGCGCCGCTGCGGTCACTGGTCGCGGTCGCGGACTGCGGAGGATTCCATCGGGCCGCGGCCGTGCTGCATCTGACCCAATCCGCGGTGAGTCAGCATGTGCGCAAGCTGGAGACCGCGATCGGGGAGCCGGTGGTTCGACGTGCGGGGCGCGGTGTGGTGTTCACCGACAGGGGCACGCAGCTGCTGGCGCATGCCCGTCGCATCCTGGCCGCGCACGATGCCGCGGTCGACGATCTGATAGCCGGCCAGGAGCGCACGGTGATTCTCGGGGTCACCGAGCACGGCGCGGACTTGATACTGCCGAGCATCACCACGGCACTGCGTAGTCATCTCCCGGACTGGTCGGTGCGCGTGCGCTTCGATCGCAACGTCTATCTCGCCGAGTCCGTCGACCGGGGGAGCATGGACCTGGCCGTCATTCTCGACGGGTCGGGTCTGGACCGTGCCAACGCGGTGGGCACGGTTCGCCTGCAGTGGGTGGCGGCGCGAGGCTACAAGGCGAGTGCCGCTGGTTCTCTGCAGGTCATGACCTTCACCGAGCCGTGTACCTTGCGCGCACCCATGTTCAGCGCGCTGCATACGTTGGGCCGTCAGTACCAGATTGTCGGTGAATCACCGGATTTGTCGGGGCTGTACGCGGGTCTGCGGTCGGGTCTGGGAATGGCCCTGCTGCCCATCATCGGGTGGCTGCCCGACGGCATCGCTCCGGTGGAGGCCATGCCCGCGGCGAACCTGGCGACGCTATCGGTCGTCGGCCGCCGCGGCCTCGACCCCGCGGTGTATGCGGCCGTGGAAGGGGCTGCACGCGAGGCACTTTCGGGAGAGTCCGCGGCTATCGCCTAGATCGTTTCCCCGGCCGGCTTGCGCTCGGCGCGCAGCACCGTATCGGCGATATCGAACTCTTCATCGTCCCGCGTGAAGGTGCGATTGCGTGACTCGGCGACAACGACATTCCATTGGTCCGGGTCGAGGCCGTCGGCGATGTCCTCGGCGGTGAAGTACCAGTCGGGCAGGTCCGGCCGCCCGATCGCCGCTTGCATGTCCGACGGATGGTGACCGACGATCAGCAAGGTGCCCCCCGGGGCCACCGCTGCGGCCAGCGCGGTGAACACGGGCTCGCGAAGCTTTGTCGGCAGGTGCATGAAATGTGATGTCACCAAATCGAATCGACGACTCGGCTGCCATGTGGTCAGGTCGGCTTGCATCCAGGTGATCCTGGTGGCGAGCTCGGGATCTGCCCGGGTGGCATTGTCGGCGGCACGGCGCAAGGCGGTCTCCGCGAAATCCATTCCGGTGACCTGCCAACCCTTCTGGGCGAGCCAGATCGCGTCACCGCCCTCGCCGCAGCCGGCATCGAGTGCGGTGCGTGGCGGCAGTGTCGAAATCTCATTCACCAGTTGCGGATTGGCATTGCCACTCCATAACGCGTCGTGCGATTGGTAGAACTCATCCCACGACTTCTCGTCGGAGGGCGGGTTGTGGTGATCAGACATGTTGTGGCTCCTGGGCGTCGGCGACCGCGAGGTCGGCATTGATGGTTGCGGCGGCCTCGGTTCCGGCCGCCGCCGAGGTGATGACCTGCGCTTTGATATCAGTGACGTTCCCGGCGGCGTAGATCCCCGGCACCGTGGTGGCACCCCTCGTGACCGGCAGGTACGTCCCCAGCAGGTGGTCTCCGAGTCGCATCTCCTGGGGCGTCAGGCCAGTGGGCGCAAGCATGTCGATGCGTGCCGACACCACTGTTGCGACGACCAACGCATCACACGGAACCGTGGCTCCGGTTTCCAGCTCCACCCCGGTGAGTGCGTCATCGGCGATCTGCAGTCGTGTCGCCGGTCCGTCGACGACGCCGATGTCCCGGCGGGTCAACTGCGCGGCGTCCTCGGGTGAAAGCGGAAAATCGTTGTGCCGCAGCAGGGTGACGTTATCGCTGAGCTGGCGGAAGATGAGGGCGTGGTGCACCGCGAGGGGGCCGGTGCCCAGCACCACGATGGCGCGATCGCGCACCTCCCAGCCATGGCAGTAGGCACAGTGCAGGACGTCGCGGCCCCAGCGCTGCGCCAGTCCCTCGATGTCGGGTAGTTCATCCACCGCTCCCGTGGCCACCAGGACCCGGCGGGCGTGGACCGTCGAGCCGTCGTCATTGGTAGCCACGTCGAAATGGCTGTCCGCGTGAGATACCGACGTAACGCGCGCGTCGCGGAAGGTCGCGCCGTACTGCGCGGCCTCACCGCGTCCGATGCCGAACAGCTCCACCGGAGGCGTTGACTCACGCCCGAGGTAGTTGTGAACCCGATCCGCAGGCGCGTTACGCGGATGGTGATCGTCTATCACGACGACCGACCGCCGCGACCGAGCGAGGGTGATGGCGGCCGACAGGCCCGCGGCACCGCCACCGATGATGGCCACATCCCAGAGTTTGTTCATGACACCACTATTGGGGCGAACCTGCGAAACACGCAAGCTTTCTTGCCAAAGTAGCAATTTCATGGTCACTATGGTCGGTATGGACGATCAGAATCAGCGGTTGGAGGCCGTGCTCGATGCCCTGGGGCCGCGGCTGCGGGCCTTGCGCCTGCATCGTCAGGTCACCCTGGCCCAACTGTCCGAGACGACGGGTATTTCTGAAAGCACACTGTCTCGCCTGGAATCCGGACAGCGCCGACCCACCCTGGAGCTTCTTCTGCTCCTTGCCGAGGCACATCAGGTGCCCCTCGACGAGCTGGTGAACGCACCCGCCACGGGGGACCCGCGTATTCACCCTAAACCGTTCACCCGACACGGATCGGTGTATCTGCCGCTGTCACGCCGGCCCGGAGGGGTGCAGTGCTACAAGCAGATCATCCCGCCACATTCGCCGAAGGGGGAACCGAACCTGAAGGTCCACGACGGTTATGAATGGATGTATGTGCTTTCCGGGAAGGTCCGCCTGCTGCTCGGCGAGCTGGATCTGATCCTGCCCGCCGGTGAGGCGGCCGAGTTCGATACGCATATCCCGCATTGGTTCGGTAATCCGACCGATAAGCCCGTCGAGGTATTGCATATTTTCGGCCCGCAAGGGGAGCGGATGCATGTGCGGGCACGTTCTGGTTCGGGGAATTAGCGCGGGCCTGGGATACTGAGTGGGTTATGTCTGCCGACAAAGGGTCCCTGCCGCTGGTGTTCGACGCTCCGCGTCGGGCCATGCCGCCGCGTCACCTGGCCGATATGACCGCCGAGCAGACGCGCGAGGCCGTGACCGCTCTGGGGCTTCCGGCGTTTCGTGCCAAGCAGCTCGCGAACCAGTACTACGGCCGGCTGGTGGGCGACCCGGCGGCGATGACGGACCTGCCTGCGGGTGCGCGCGATGGGGTGGGTGCGGAGCTGTTTCCTCGACTGCTCCACCCGCTGCGCCAGGTGGCCTGCGATTCCGGCGATACTCGAAAGACATTGTGGCGCTTACATGACGGCAGCACCGTCGAGTCGGTGCTCATGCGCTATTCCGACCGCAACACGCTGTGTATCTCCTCTCAGGCCGGGTGCGGTATGGCCTGCCCGTTCTGTGCCACCGGACAGGGCGGACTCACGCGTAATCTGTCGGCCGCCGAGATTCTGGAACAGGTCCGTGACGCCGCGGCATCATTGCGCGACGGCGAGCTGCCGGGCGGGCCCGGCCGGTTGTCGAACATCGTCTTCATGGGTATGGGTGAGCCCCTCGCCAACTACAACCGGGTGCTGACGGTGCTGCGCAAGATCACCGCGCCGCCTCCCGACGGTTTCGGCATATCGCAGCGTGGTGTCACGGTGTCGACAGTGGGACTGGCTCCGGCCATTCGCAAACTTGCCGACGAGGGGTTGGGCGTCACGCTCGCGGTGTCGCTGCACTGTCCGGATGACGAGCTGCGCGACACCCTGGTACCGGTTAACACCCGCTGGGCGATCGGTGAGGTGCTCGATGCCGCGCGTTATTACGCCGATGCCACCGGACGGCGGGTGTCCATTGAATACGCGCTTATTCGCGATGTGAACGACCAGCCGTGGCGTGCCGATCTACTTGCCAAAAAGCTGCGAAAAGCCTTGGGCCAGTTGGTTCACGTCAATCTGATTCCCCTGAACCCGACGCCGGGCAGCCAATGGGACGCCAGTCCGAAGCCGGTGGAGCGGGAGTTTGTGCGACGCGTGCGCGAGCAGGGAGTCTCCTGCACGGTGCGTGACACGCGGGGTAGGGAGATTGCCGCCGCATGCGGACAATTGGCGGCGTCCGAACGCTAGCTAGCGGATGCGGCCCGAGCGGCGGCCGAGGTAGTCGTTCACGGTGAAGGCCAGCACGATGACGGCGAAACCGACGCAGAAGATGTCCTCAACCTTGCCGGCGTGATTTCCCTTGAGCAGGAGCAGCAAGAAGGCCGCGATGGCGAGGCCGAGGATGTGGAAGATCCGGGGGTTCTGGCCCGAGAGCCCGCGCCCGAACGCTGCGGACGGCACGTCCTCGACGTCGACTCCGTCGTGCTTGACAACCTCAGTCGTGGCCACCGCCAGCCCTCCAATCTCAGACATCTACTACAGCCCATAGTGTGCCACGCCCACCCGCTTCTGGGTGAAGGCGGCACCCCCGCCCGGCGGGGAGTCTAGAGAAGTGACACTTGCGATGACACTGAAATGGTGTCACCATGACACCATGGATCTGCAACCGTATGTCGACGCGGTGCGTCAGGAACTCGCTGTTGCCGCTCGAGCCGGAGGGCCTGAGACGGAGGAGCTCGCGGATCGGTTGACCGCCCCGCTGGAATCGGCGTTCCGGCTCGCCCTGCTCGACGCGCTGTCGGCGGCGGCCGAGCAGATCACCCGAGAGCTCGCCCCCGCTTCCGTTGATCTGCGGCTGCGCGGCCGCGAGCCGGAATTCGTGGTGAGCCGGCCGGTGGATCAGCAGCAGGCCGAACCCGCCGTCGCGATCGACGAGGGCGCCGGCACCTGGCGAGTGACGCTGCGACTCCCGGAAAGCCTGCGCGCCATCGTCGAGGCCGCCGCCGGGAACGAAGGGATCTCGCTCAACGCCTGGTTGGTGCGCGCCGCGGCCGCTGCGGCCAAAAAGTCCTCCAGTTCAACAACATTCAGTACAGGTCGCACCATCAGCGGCTGGGTCCGCTAACAAGGGAAAGGGAACACCATGACTGCTCTGCCGGAATTCGAAACGCTCGACCCCATCGCCGCCAAGGTTGAACTCGCCCGCGGCACACTTCAGATCGTTGCGAGCCAGCGCACCAACACCGTTGTGGACGTCCGGCCACGCGATGCCGCCAAGGCGTTGGACGTCAAGACCGCCGAGCGCACCAAGGTCACCTTCTCCAAAGGCGTGCTGTCGGTGTTGTCTTCGCAGGGGCTGACCTTCCGCACCGGCACCATCGACATCATCATCGAGCTGCCCACTCAGTCGATCCTGGACATCGCGGTGGCCTCGGCCGAGGTGCGGGCCGACGGCGCGTTCGGCGATGTGCAATTCCAATCGGCGAGCGGTGACTTGTTGATCGACGTCATCACCGGGGACGCCCGCCTGAACACTGCCTCCGGTGGGGTATCGATCCGTGAGCTCACCGGCGATGCCGGCTTCAACACCGCGCGCGGGGAGCTCGCCGTGAAGGTACTGCGCGGCAATATCAAGGCCGCTTCGTCCTCCGGATCGGTGACCATCGGATCCGCGGTGGTCGGCGGACTGATCTTCGACACGGCCAGCGGCGATACCTCCGTCGGTATTGCGACGGGCACCGCAGCCCGGCTGCAGATCGACACCGCCAGCGGTGTCCTCACCAACTCGCTGGACTCGGTGGACGGACCGTTGGCGGGGGACGAGAAGTTCCTGGTGAAGGTGCGCTCGGCCTCCGGTGATGTCGAACTGCACCGTCCGGTGGGAGTCGCGGGCTAGCGCAGGCCGCACAATATCTAGGTGACACGTAGTTCAAAGGTCTGCCGGGTGCTACTGCTCGGCAGTACTGGGTCCATCGGGACCCAGGCGCTCGAGGTCATCGCCGCCAACCCCGATCGCTTCGAGGTGGTGGGCCTGGCGGCCGGCGGCGGCAACATCGACCTGCTGAGGCAGCAGATCGCCGACACCGGGGTGACCAACGTCGCGGTGGCGGACGCGAGTGCGGCCGAACGGCTCGACATACCCGTATTGAGCGGGCCGGGTGCCGTCACCGAGTTGGTGGAGAACACCGAGGCCGATGTGGTGCTCAACGCGCTCGTCGGTGCCCTGGGTCTGCGTCCCACCCTGGCCGCGCTGAAGACGGGGGCACGACTGGCGCTGGCCAACAAGGAGTCCCTGGTGGCCGGAGGGCCGCTGGTCACCAAGGCCGCCGCCCCCGGCCAGATCGTCCCCGTCGACTCCGAACACTCCGCGCTCGCGCAATGTCTGCGCGGTGGGACCCGTGGCGAGGTGGCGCAGCTGATCCTGACCGCGTCAGGAGGGCCATTTCGGGGCTGGACCTCGCAACAGCTCCAGGACGTCACCCCCGAACAGGCCGGTGCGCATCCCACCTGGTCGATGGGACCGATGAACACCCTCAATTCGGCCTCTCTGGTCAACAAGGGGCTCGAACTCATCGAGACGCACCTGCTGTTCGATGTGCCGTACCGGCAGATCGGTGTGGTGGTGCACCCGCAGTCGATCGTGCACTCGATGGTGACGTTCACCGATGGGTCGACGCTGGCGCAGGCCAGCCCACCCGATATGAAGCTGCCCATCGCCCTGGCGCTGGGATGGCCGGACCGGGTACCCGCCGCGGCCGTGGCCTGCGACTTCAATACCGCCTCTACCTGGGAGTTCGAGCCGCTGGATGCCCAGGTTTTTCCCGCCGTCGACCTGGCCCGGAGTGCCGGAGAGGCCGGAGGATGCATGACCGCCGTCTACAACGCCGCCAACGAAACCGCGGCCGCCGCCTTCCTGGACGGACGTATCGGATTCAGGTCCATCGTGCGAACAATCGCCGATGTGCTCGATGCGGCAAGTAGGTGGGAGGGAACCTCTGCGGAACCCGCTACCGTTGACGATGTACTTGATGCGCAGAACTGGGCTGACCAGCAGGCTGCGCAACTCATCTCCGCGGAGGAAAATCGAACCTGATGGCTGCGTACGTGATCGGAATCGCGCTCTTCGCGCTGGCGATCTTGGTGTCGGTGGCGCTGCATGAGTGCGGGCACATGTGGGTGGCGCAGGCCACCGGCATGAAGGTGCGCCGCTACTTCGTGGGATTCGGTCCGACGCTCTGGTCGACCAAGCGCAAGAGTAACCGCGGCGCCAACGACGTCATCGAGTACGGCTTCAAGGCCGTCCCGTTGGGCGGCTTCTGCGATATCGCGGGCATGACCTCGGTGGAACAGCTCACCCCCGAGGAATCCGACCGCGCCATGTACAAGCAGAAGGTCTGGAAGCGGGTCGCGGTGCTGTTCGCCGGACCGGCCATGAACTTCCTGATCGGCATCGTGGTCTTCTACGGCGTCGTCCTGTTCTGGGGCCTGCCCGACAACAACGCGCCTACACATCCTGAGATCAAGCAAACGAGCTGTGTGGCACCGCAGAAGAGTGCGGATCCCAAGGACATGGCGACGTGCACCGGGGAGGGACCGGCGGCGCTTGGAGGCCTGCGTGAGGGTGACCAAGTACTCGCGGTCGCCGGCAAGCCGCTCAGCACATCCAGCGACATGGTTACCGCCATTCGAGAGTTGCGCGGTCCGCAGGTGTTCGAGATCGTCCGCGACGGTAAGCAGCAATCGCTCCTCGTGACCGTGACCGAGACGCAGCGCTGGGATGAGAAGGCGGGCAAGCTCATCTCGGTGGGTGCAGTCGGTGCCTCACTGGGTACCTATGTGCCGCAGAAGCACTACAACCCGTTGACCGCGGTTCCCGCCACCGGAAACCTCATCGGGACCGTTGCCGTCGAAACCGTGAAGGCGATCGGGAAGATCCCCACCAAGGTCGGCGCCCTCTGGGACTCGATCACCGGCAGTGAGCGGGCGATGGACACTCCCATGAGCATCGTCGGCGCGAGCCGCATGGGTGGCGAGACAGTAGAGCACGACATGTGGATCATGTTCTGGATACTGTTGGCGCAGCTCAACTTTGCGCTCGGCGCCATAAATTTGTTGCCGTTGTTGCCTTTTGATGGTGGACACATCGCGGTGGCCACCTACGAGAAGATCCGCAACATGATCCGGTCGGCCCGCGGCCTCACGGCGGGCGCGCCTGTCAACTACATGAAGTTGATGCCGGCGACCTATCTCGTCCTAGTGGTGGTTGTCGGTTACATGCTGCTGACGATCACCGCCGACATCGTCAATCCGATCAGACTTTTTCAATAGCGATCCAAACGGAGGATCACATGACCAGCCTGGGCATTCCGAGCGCACCGCCACCGACACTGTCGCCGCGGCGTAAGACACGTCAGCTCATGGTCAAAAACGTCGGGGTGGGCAGCGACTCGCTGGTCTCGGTGCAGTCGATGTGCACCACCAAGACCCACGACGTGAACTCCACCCTGCAGCAGATCGCCGAGCTGACCGCTTCCGGCTGTGACATCGTGCGTGTCGCCTGCCCGCGACAGGAGGATGCCGACGCCCTCGCCGAGATCGCCCGCAAGAGCAAGATCCCGGTGATCGCCGATATCCACTTTCAGCCCAAGTACATTTTCGCGGCGATTGACGCCGGCTGTGCCGCAGTGCGCGTGAATCCGGGGAACATCAAGGAGTTCGACGGTCGCGTCAAGGAGGTCGCCAAGGCCGCCGGTGAGGCCGGGATACCGATCCGCATCGGCGTGAACGCGGGGTCGCTCGATCCACGCATTCTGGGCAAGTACGGCAAGGCCACGCCGGAGGCGCTCGTCGAGTCGGCGCTGTGGGAGGCGGGCCTGTTCGAGGAGCATGGCTTCGGCGACATCAAGATCAGCGTCAAGCACAACGACCCGGTGATCATGGTCGCCGCATATGAACTATTGGCCTCGCAGTGTGATTACCCGCTGCACCTGGGTGTCACCGAGGCCGGCCCGGCATTCCAGGGCACCATCAAGTCGGCCGTTGCGTTCGGTGCGCTGTTGTCCAAGGGCATCGGCGACACCATCCGGGTATCCCTTTCTGCGCCGCCCGTTGAGGAGGTCAAGGTCGGCAATCAGATTCTGGAGTCCCTCAACCTGCGACCGCGTGGGCTGGAAATCGTGTCCTGCCCGTCCTGTGGTCGCGCGCAGGTAGACGTCTACACCCTGGCCAACGCGGTCAGCGCAGGCTTGGAGGGGCTGGATGTCCCGCTGCGCGTCGCGGTCATGGGCTGCGTCGTCAATGGTCCGGGGGAGGCCCGTGAGGCCGACCTCGGCGTGGCATCCGGCAACGGCAAGGGGCAGATCTTCGTGAAGGGCGAGGTCATCAAGACCGTGCCCGAGGCGCTGATCGTCGAAACGCTGATCGACGAGGCCATGCGGTTGGCTGAAGAGATGGGCACGGAGATCGGAACCGATGGAACTCCTACAGGCCAGCCGGTCGTCACCGTAAGCTGAACGAAGCTCGGCGTAACGGGACACACGGGAGCGATTGCCGATGACGACAACACTGCCGGCGCCAGGAGCGCCCGGAGCATCGTCGTCCGACGCCGTTCGTGTGCTCGGGTTATCGGATACCGCGGCGATACGCGCCGTCCTGGACCTCGACCCGGTGGCATCCTGCATGCTCGCCGCTCGTGTGGAGGCCCGCGGAGCCGATCCCACGGCCATCGGCGGCGAAATCTGGTCGACGGGAACGTTGGCGGACTCCCTGTGCTTCGTCGGCACCACGATCATTCCGTTGGCGGGCGGGCCCGAGGCCACTCGGCTGTTCGCCGAACGTGCCGTCGAGCAGCACCGCATCTGCCCCTCCCTGGTCGGTCCGGCCGATGTGGTTCTTGACATGTGGTGCCATCTCGATCCGGTCTGGGGACCTGCGCGCGAGGTGCGCGCCTGCCAGCCGCTGCTGGCGATGCTGGATGCGCCGACATGTGCTGTTGACCCCGCGGTGCGGCAGGTACGTGCCGAGGAGCTCGACCAGTATTTGAACGCGTCGATCCAGATGTTCATCGGTGAGATGGGCGTCGACCCGCGTAACGGTGACGGAGGCCGCGGGTACCGACGGCGAGTGGCCGGTCTCATCGAAGCGGGTAGGGCGTGGGCACGTTTCGAGGATGGGCGGGTCATCTTCAAGGCTGAGATCGGATCGCAATCGCTGTCCGTCAGCCAGATTCAGGGTGTGTGGGTTGACCCCGAGTTCCGTGGCCGCGGGCTCGGTACCGCGGGCGTGGCCGCCGTGGCGGCGGCTGTCCATCACAGCGGGCGCATCCCCAGCCTGTACGTGAACAGCTTCAATGAGGTGGCCCGCGCGTCCTATGCCAGGGCGGGATTCACTCGTATCGGCACATTCGCGACGGTTCTCGTTAGCTAATCTCCGGTACATCCGTGTGCCTGCGGGGTTTTGCGGGTTCACGGTCATAGCATCGACCCGATGTTCAGACGTGTTTTGTCCCTGTCGTTGTTCGGCACCGCGCTGCTGGTGGCCGGGGCGGTCGCGTGCACCCCGCGCCCCGATGGGCCGGGGCCGGTGGCGGAGAAGTTCTTCGAGGCACTTGCCAGCGGCGACACCGCCTCGGCGGCGAAGCTCACCGACGACCCGGATGATGCGAAAGTTGGCCTGGATCAAGCATTCTCGGGCCTGCAGGCGACGTCATTCAAGGCCGCCGTGAACGGATCGCAGTACACCCAGGACACGGGCAGCGCCGATGCGACGTACGTCTGGCAACTGCCCAAGAAACGCACCTGGACCTACAACGGGCGCCTGGAAATGCTGCGCACCGGCGGCAGCTGGCAGGTCCGGTGGGCCCCGAGTGATCTGCATCCCAAACTCGGTGAACGCCAATTACTCTCGTTACGCACTGATCCGGCCAAGCGGGCAACGGTCAACGAGGCGGGTGGTACGACCGTGCTGGCGCCGGCCAACCTGTACAAGATCTCTTTCGACGCCTCGCAGGCCGGTACGTCGCTGATGAGCACCGCCACCGCGCTGGCCGATGCCATTCGGCCCTACGACGACCAGATGAACGCCGCGGCGCTCGCCGAGCAGGCGAGCGCGCAAACCTCGCCGATGAACATCATCACGTTGCGCAAGGACGATTGGGACAAGGTGTCCGTTGCGCTGGAGACCCGGCCGGGGGCGTTGCGGCCGGGTGTGGTGATGACACCGATCGCCGACATTCTGCCCACCGATGACAGGTTCGCACCCGACATCGTCGCGCAGGTCAAGAAGGCAGTGCTCGATGAGCTGGACGGCGAGGCCGGCTGGCGGGTGGTCAGTGTCAACCAGAACGGCGTGGACACCGCGGTGCTCAATGAGGTGAAACCCACTCCGGCGCCGTCGAAGACGATCAGCTTGGACCGGGCCGTGCAGAACGCCGCGCAGAACGCCGTCAACACGCGCGGTCAGAAGGCCATGATGGTGGTGATCAAGCCGTCGACGGGGGAGATCCTGGCGGTGGCGCAGAACGCCGCAGCCAACGCGGATGGACCGCTGGCCACCACGGGGCTGTTCCCGCCGGGCTCGACATTCAAGATCATCACCGCGGGTGCCGCACTCGAGCGCGGGATGGCCACCCCCGACACCATGCTGGGCTGCCCGAAGCGAGTCACCATCGGAGACCGCAGCATCCCCAACTACAACGAGTTCGATCTCGGCACGGTGCCCATGTGGCGCGCCTTCGCGAATTCGTGCAACACCACCTTCGCCAAACTCGCCAGCGAGATGCCGTTGGACGGTTTGACCGTAGCCGCTTCGCAATTCGGCATCGGCCCCGACTACGACGTCGCGGGTATCCCGACCATCTCCGGAGACGTGCCGCCCACGGTCAATCTGGCTGAACGCACCGAGGACGGATTCGGTCAGGGCAAGGTACTGGTCACGCCGTTCGGCATGGCGCTGGCCGCGGCGACCGTCGCCAACGGAAAAACACCTGTACCGCAGCTGATTTCGGGCCAGACCACCGGAATCACCGGCGCGCGGCCGCCGGTGACCCCGACAATGATCGACGGTCTACGCGGGATGATGCGCGAGACCGTGCTCAGCGGTACCGCGATGGATCTCAAGGGCGAGGGCTCGGTCTACGGGAAGACCGGTGAGGCCGAGTTCCCGGGCGGATCACACGCCTGGTTTGCCGGATATCGCGGTGACATGGCGTTCGCCACATTGATCGTCGGGGGCGGCGGCTCGGAAGCCGCGGTGCGGGCCACCAGGGTCATGTTCCAGTCGCTACCGCCGGACTACCTGGCCTAGCCGGGACTCGACGCCAGCACGCAGAACTCGTTGCCCTCGGGATCGGCGAGCACGATCCAGCTCGAATCTCCCTGGCCGATGTCAATCGTGGTAGCGCCGTGCGCCAGAAACCGATCCACCGCGGCGTGTTGGTTATCCCCCCGAAAGTCCAGATGCAATCGGTTCTTGGCGACCTTCCGGTCGGGGTTAGCCAGGAAGAACAACGAGGGTGGGTGCCGGTCGGGCTGGAAAACCTCGACGTCTCCGTCCTGATCGATGGAGTACGGCCATTCCAGCGCGTCTGCCCACCAGCGGCCCAATGTGGCTGCATCATGGCAGTCGATCACAATCGCTTCTAGTGTGAGTCCGGCGGACATGCCCATGAAGGGAATTGTGCGCGCTGTCGCTAACGTTCGGCCAGAAGATTACGAACTACCATGTAGTGAAACAGCATCCAGGGAGGATCGAGAGCTTGCGCAGAGCATTTCGTAGTGTGCTTGTGGTGACCGGGCTCGCCGGCCTGCTGATGAACATGGCCATCACCGCACCAGCGACCCTCGGCCACGCAGCGGCCGCGTCCTCCAACGGGGTGGCGTCCGTCTCACCCACGCCGGGGCAGACGGTCGGTGTGGCCATGCCCGTGACGATTCATTTCGCGGCCCCTGTTACCGATCGGCCGGCCGCCGAGCGAACCATTGGTTTCTCCGCGTCGAAGGTTCCCGCCGGGGTGTTCAGCTGGGTCGACGATGCGACGGTCCGTTTCACCCCGAGTGAGTACTGGCCCGCGCACTCGACCATCACCGTGTCCGTCAACGGTGTCAGTGGCATGAAGTACAAGTTCCAGACCGGCTCGGAGGTGCTGGGTATCGCGAGCATCAGCGCCCATACCTTCACGGTCAAGATCGACGGCACGGTCATGCGCGAGATGCCCGCATCGATGGGAAAGCCAAAACACCCCACGCCGATCGGCTCGTTCACCGCCCTGGAGAAGCAGAGTCCCGTGGTCATGGATTCCCGGACCATCGGCATTCCGCTGAATGATCCGGAGGGCTACAAGCTGACCGTCTACTACGCCGTCCGCGTCACCTGGGGTGGCGTCTACGTGCACAGTGCCCCGTGGTCGACGGGAGCTCAAGGTAATTCCAACGTCAGCCACGGGTGCATCAACCTGAGTCCCGACAACGCAGCCTGGTACTACAACACCGTCGGCATCGGCGACCCCATCGTCATCAACGGGTAGCGGTCTCGAGGGGCCCCGCTACGCTGCCTTCATGACTGTTCGTGCCGCACTGCGTCCGGGAACACTGTCCCCCGAGCGCCAGGTTCCCGTGTCGATCGACCGCCCCGAGTACGTGGGTAAGTCCAAGGTCGCGGAAGCCATCGGGGAGCCGTACGTCCAGACACCCGAGGTGATCGAGAAGATGCGCGTCGCGGGCAGGATCGCGGCGCAGGCACTGGCGTTCGCCGGTGAGGCCGTCGCCCCCGGCGTCACCACCGACGAACTGGACCGAATCGCGCACGATTACATGGTTTCCCAGGGCGCGTACCCGTCGACGCTGGGGTACAAGGGATTTCCCAAGTCGTGCTGCACATCGCTCAACGAGATCATCTGCCATGGGATACCGGATTCGACCGTGATCGAGGACGGTGACATCGTCAACATCGATGTCACCGCCTATATCGACGGTGTACACGGAGATACCAACGCAACGTTCCTGGCCGGGGATGTCTCCGAGGAACATCGCCTCCTGGTCGAGCGCACCCGGGAGGCCACCATGCGGGCCATCAATGCCGTCAAGCCGGGTCGGGCACTGAGCGTCGTTGGGCGGGTGATCGAGGCCTACGCAAAGCGGTTCGGTTACAACGTGGTTCGCTCCTTCACCGGACACGGCGTGGGCCCGACGTTCCACAACGGGCTCATTGTGCCGCATTACGACGACCCCAACCTGGACATCGTCATCGAGCCGGGCATGACCTTCACCATCGAGCCGATGATCAACCTCGGATCGCTGGACTACGAGATCTGGGATGACACCTGGACAGTGGCGACCACCGACAAGCTATGGACCGCGCAGTTCGAGCACACCATGGTGGTCACCGACGACGGAGTAGAGATCCTGACCGTGACATGACGGGCGCCGTATCCGGCGCGCTGCTGGTAGGGGGCGTCAGCTCCGACGCCGGTAAGAGTCTGGTCGTTACGGGCCTGTGCCGGTTACTGGCCCGCAAGGGGATTCGTGTCGCGCCGTTCAAGGCGCAGAACATGTCCAACAACTCCGTGGTGACGATGGACGGCGGAGAGATCGGTCGCGCGCAGGCATTGCAGGCACGCGCATGCGGGCTGGAACCGTCGGTGCGGTTCAATCCGGTACTCCTGAAGCCTGGCAGCGACCGCACCTCGCAACTGGTGGTACGCGGGCAGGCGACAGGAAACGTCAGTGCCCGTTCCTACATCGAGCATCGCGAGGAATTACGGCAGGTGGTCGCCGAGGAGTTGCGCGCACTGCGTGCGGAATTCGACGTCGTGATCTGCGAGGGCGCCGGCTCGGTCGCTGAGATTAACCTGCGAGCCACCGACATCGCCAACATGGGCCTGGCGCAGTCCGCGGGCCTGCCGGTGGTGCTGGTCGGTGATATCGACCGAGGTGGTGTGCTGGCGCACCTGTTCGGGTCGGTCGCCGTGCTCGAGCCGGCAGATCAACGACTCGTGGCCGGATTCATCGTCAATAAGTTCCGCGGTGATCCCACCCTGCTGGAGCCGGGGCTGGCGCAGCTCGCCGTACTGACCGGCCGAACCACCTACGGTGTGCTGCCCTACGACGACCAATTGTGGCTCGACGCAGAGGATTCGGTGTCCGTAGTGGCGTCGGCTCAGGTGGGACGCCCGGCCACCCCGGTCGGTCGGGAATGGCTGCGGGTGGCTGCGGTGCGCCTGCCCCGAATCTCGAATTCGACCGATATCGAGGCCATCGCCTGTGAGCCGGGAGTGATTGTCCGGTGGGCGGCACATCCGGCCGATATCGCCGACGCCGATGTGGTGGTTGTCCCGGGCACCAAGGCCACCGTCGCCGATCTTGCCTGGATGCGGAGCAACGGTATCGCCGATGCGGTTGTCGCACACGCCCGTTCGGGCGGGCCGGTGCTGGGTATTTGTGGCGGGTTCCAGATGCTCGCCACCACAATCGAGGACCGCGTCGAGTCGGGGGCCGGCACCGTCGAAGGGCTGGGCCTGCTCGATGTCGATATCGCATTCGAACCGGCCAAGACCCTGCGTCGCTGGCAGCCACCGGACCTGACCGGCTACGAGATTCACCATGGGACCGTCACCCGCTCGGCGGTGGCACCGTGGCTCACCGAGTACCACGAGGGTGCCGCCGAGGGCGCGGTCCGGGGTACCCATTGGCACGGGGTGCTGGACAACGACGAGTTCCGGCGCACGTGGCTCACCGAGGCGGCGGCCGCGGCCGGACGTTCGGGATTTACCGTCGCGGCGGACACCAATGTCGGAGACTGTCGCGCGGCTCAACTGGACAGACTGGCTGATCTCATCGATGCCCATGTCGACGTCGATGCCCTGCAGGCGGTGTGGGAAGAATCCGGGCGGCAGCATTCTGGCCCGTCATACCCGGTAATTGCGGCGCGGGTCGAATAGCCTGTGCGGGTGCATCGGGGCCTCAGGAACATCACAGCTATCGCAGCATCCGCACTGGCGCTTGCGGGTTGCACCCAGACGGTGCCGGGTACTGCCACGTGGCCGGGGGCGCGCATTGCGCAATCGCTACTGACCGCAGATGAGTTGCCGCAGGGCACCAAGTACGACAGGGTTGTCGCCGATCTGGGCCCGGTGACCGTCAACAATCAGCAGGTCGTCGGCGCGATGCCCTCGAATCCGCCGGGCTGCGCGGACGGGCTGTCTCCGCGGCTGGCCAACGCGGGCAGGGCAGGCCCCGAGAACACCGCGCGGTACATCGCTCGTTTCAACGGTGCGAACATCATCGTCAGTCTGCTGCGCGACACCATCGACCTGGCCAACGTCAAGGATGTGGCGACCCGCTGCGCCACATACGAGGTGTTCTTCGACCAGAGTTCGCCCGGCACGCGGATGATCACCGAGCCGGTGCAGGGCGGGCCGGTCGGCGTCCTTACCTTCAAGCAAACAATGATCATGCCCAAGGGCAGCACTTCCCGGTACATGGCGTTCGCGAATGTCCAGGGGGTGGCGATGGTGGCGACATCCTTCGACCTGCGCGATCCGTCGGTCAAGGCCACCGCGACCATGCCCCAGACATTCCTGGATATCGTGGCCAAACAGGTCGACAAGATCGAACGCACGTAACGGGTCCGGGCGAAATTTTCCTGAAAGGGCTGGTTAAAAGCCCAACCGGATCGGTCGTACTCAGGTAGCGTGCGCCCATGCCCAAGGTCTTTGCGGAAGCGGCTCATCCATGAGTCCGACGCCCGAGCTTCGCCGCCCGCGCCCGGGGCCCCCACCTGCGCGTGACGGTGAGTTGCATCAGGTCGTCACGATCGACGGCCGAACGGTGCAGGTCAATGTGTCGGGGCCCGATAAGGGAACCACTGTCGTCATGCTGGCCGCGGCCGGGCACTTCGCGCTCAGTTATCGCTCGGTATGCGAGCGGCTGCACACCGCGGGGTTACGCACCGCGGTGATCGGACACGATCCGCATCTCCACGCCAAGGCCATCACCGGAGTGCTCGACGACATCGGCGTCAAGGTGGCGCTGCTGGTGGGGGACCGTGCCGGTGGCGAACTGGCCTGGGATCTGGCCGCCAGCAAACTTGACAGGTTTATCGGTCTGGTGGCGATCGACCGTGGACATCCGCGGGTGGCCGACCGTGCCGGGCTGATTCGCGACAAGCACTGCCCGCCGGTGGAGATCAACACCACGGTGTTGGTGACCTCGGATGCCACCCGGGCCATCGCCCGCGCCAGCCAGCGCTTCGTGTACGGCGACTACCGGATTGTCGAGCTGATGGGACGCCGGTCGGCGACTCGCGACCTCACTCCGGAGCTGGCCGCCGAGGTGGTGCTGCGCAGCAGCTCATGGTGAGTTAGCTGCCGGCCTCACACCAGTCCAGCCAGGAGTTCAGTTCCTGGTATGCCCGCAGGCGTGGCTCTGTCACCGACAGGAACACATCGTGTTTGGCATCGGGGACCGGGATGATTCGCTGATAGTTGCCGATGCACCCCGCCCAGCGTGCGATCTGCTGAACATCCAGCACCGCATCGCCGTGCAGTGCCGCCGCGGGGTCGACGTCCCCGGGCAGGCTGCGGTCCGAGCGCAGGATCAGATTGGGGACGCCGACATCGAGGCCACGATGCAGCTCGGCATGCCCATGCCGGATGGCACTGATCCACCCGAACCGCACCGGGAAGCCGCCGACCGGCTTCCACTCCAGGTTGTAGTCGAACTCTCCGTGGAAGTCCTTGTGCAGGCTCGCACCGTAGGCGCCTTCGTGCGGTAGCGGGATCGCTTGTTTGGCACGGAACCGCGAAATCGCCTTCACGGCCGCGGTGGTGCCGCCGCTGCGGAGAAAGGGACGGCCCTGAAGATCCAGCCAGGGGCTGTTGAGGATTAGTCCCGCGATATCGCCCAGGCGGTCGGCCACCCGTAGACGGTTGAGCCACAGCGACACGATCAGACCGCCGGCCGAGTGCCCGTAGATGAGCAGCGGTGCGCCCGTGTTCGGCGCCCCGGCCTCCCCGGTGATGATGTTCACCGCGGCGTTGAGTTCGGCGTCGTAGAGCGAAAGATCGCTGATGTAGTGCGGCGTCTGGTGAACGCGCCGAGAACGCCCGCATTTGCGCAAGTCGAGCGCGAAGAAGCGATAGCCGCGAGCCAGGAAATGTTCGGCAAGCTTGGTGTGGAAGAAGTAGTCGGTATATCCGTGCACCATGAGCACCGCGCGTCCGGTGTCCGGCTGAATTTCAGGACGCACCAGTGTGGCGGTAATTACACCTTCGCCGTCAGGGTCAATGCCCAGTTCAATGGTCTGACGAAGGTAGCCATCGAGGACATCGGATTCCCATGTCACGGGCATAGCCTAGTTGAAGGAATGACTGAATTACCCGCGCGATAACCTGTGTGTACTTCCCGGTAGTGGCGAAGCGTTGCCACTCCATCAGATTCGAAAAGGACAGTGAACCGGTGTCAAAAGCGCAGGTGGAGCAGACAGACGTTGCCCTGATTGGGTCAGGGATCATGAGCGCCACGCTCAGCGCCTTGCTGCGATTGGTCGAACCGGACCTGTCGATCACCTTGATCGAACGCCTCGATGCGGCGGCTAGCGAAAGCAGCGACCCGTGGAACAACGCGGGTACCGGTCACTCGGCACTCTGCGAGCTCAACTACACGCCGCAGAAGGCGGACGGCTCGATCGACATCAGCAAGGCCGTCACGGTCAACGAGCAGTTCCAGGTATCGCGCCAGTTCTGGGCGTACGCCGTGGAGAACGGTGTGCTGCCCGACGTCCGCGGGTTCCTCAACCCCATCCCGCATGTCAGCTACGTGCACGGAGCCGACAAGGTCGAGTACCTGCGTAAGCGCCACGACGCTCTGGCCGGTAACCCGCTGTTCGCGAAGATGGAGTTCATCAACGATGACGATGAGTTCGCGCGTCGCCTACCGTTGATGGCGGCCGGACGCGACTTCTCCGATCCGGTGGGATTGAACTGGAGCCAGGACGGTACCGACGTCGACTTCGGTGAGCTGTCAAAGCAGTTGGTCGGCTTCGGCGTTCGCAGCGGCACCAGCGCGATCTTCGGCACCGAGGTCCGCAACATCAGCCGCGAAAGCGACGGCGGGTGGATCCTCAAGCTTGTCAACGGACGTACGGGCGAGAAGCGCAAACTCAAGGCCAAGTTCGTGTTCGTCGGTGCCGGTGGCGGCGCGTTGGGGCTGCTGCAGAAGGCCGGAATCCCGGAAGCCAAGGGCTTCGGCGGGTTCCCGGTCAGCGGCGCCTTCCTGCGCACCAACAACATTGACCTCACCGAGGGGCACAAGGCCAAGGTGTACGGCTTCCCGCCGCTCGGTGCACCGCCGATGTCGGCGCCGCAC
The DNA here is from genome assembly GCF_002013385.1 of Mycobacterium sp. D16R24. Taxonomy (NCBI): domain Bacteria; kingdom Bacillati; phylum Actinomycetota; class Actinomycetes; order Mycobacteriales; family Mycobacteriaceae; genus Mycobacterium; species Mycobacterium sp. D16R24. Next base: position 20,867 of record NZ_MAEV01000002.1, read on the forward strand.
TTGGACACCCGGGTGATCAACGGAAAGGAATGGCTGTTGTTCGGGCCGTTCGCCGGATGGTCGCCCAAATTCCTCAAGATGGGCAAGGTCACCGATTTGCCCGCGTCGGTGAAGCCCAACAACCTTGCGTCGATGATCGGCGTTGGTCTCACCGAGTTCAAGCTCGCGACTTTCCTGTTGAGCCAGCTGCGTCTCACTCCAGACGACCGGATCGACATGCTGCGCGAATTCGCGCCCAAGGCACAGCGTTCCGATTGGGAGCTGATCACCGCCGGCCAGCGCGTGCAGGTCATTCGGCCGGCCAAGGGCAAGGGTGGTGCCCTCGAATTCGGCACCATGGTGCTCAATTCGGCCGACGGCAGCATTGCCGGCCTGCTCGGCGCCTCGCCGGGTGCGTCCACCGCGGTGCCGGCCATGCTGGACGTCATGCAGCGGTGCTTCCCAGACCGGTTCGCCAACTGGATGCCCAAGCTCAAGGAAATGATCCCGTCGCTGGGTATCAGCCTGTCGGACGAGCCCACCCTGTTCGGTGAGGTATGGGACTGGGGCACACAGGTTCTCGGCCTGGAGCAGTGAACGTCGGGTGGTCCAGGTCTGCTGACCTGGACACCACGACGCTCTACGGACTGCTGCGGTTACGTGCCGAGGCGTTCATCGTCGGTCAGAACTGTGCCTACCAAGATCTCGACGGTCGCGATCTCGAGCCAGAGACCCGGCACTTTTGGATCAAGAATGAGAACGGCGATGTCGTCAGTGGTCTACGGGTGCTCGCGGATCCGCAGGGCGCGGGTTTCTGGATAGGCCGGGTATGTACGGCGGCGGACGAACGTGGCCGCGGGCATGCGGCACGATTGGTCCGCGCCGTGCTGGCCGAGATCGGCGGCGCACACTGTCGACTGAATGCGCAGGCCCACCTGAGAGATATGTATGGCAAGCTGGGATTCGTGGTCTCCGGTGACGATTTCCTCGAGGACGGGATACCGCACGTGCCCATGACCTGGATGGCCGGGAATGACTAGCACCACAGCCGTTCCCGGATACCCGCTCAGCGCGATCGTCGGGCACGACCAGCTGCGGCTGGCGCTTGTGCTCTCCGCGGTGCGCCCCGATATCGGCGGAGTGCTCATTCGCGGGGAGAAGGGCACGGCCAAGTCGACGGCGGTGCGCGCCCTGACCTCCGTGCTGGGTTCTGTCGATGGCGCACGTTTGGTGGAACTCCCGATCGGCGCCACCGAGGATCGGGTCGTTGGATCTCTCGACCTGCAGAAGGTGCTGCGCGACGGCGAACACGCTTTTTCCCCAGGGCTTTTGGCGCGGGCCAACGGCGGCGTGCTGTATGTGGACGAGGTCAACCTCCTGCACGACCATCTGGTCGACGTGATCCTCGATGCGGCGGCGATGGGTCGCGTGCACGTGGAACGTGACGGTGTATCCCATTCCTACGATGCACGATTCGTGCTGATCGGCACCATGAACCCGGAGGAGGGGGAGCTGCGGCCGCAGCTGCTGGATCGCTTCGGATTCGCGGTGGATGTACACGCCTCCCGGGAGGTGCCGGTACGGGCCGAGGTCATCCGTAGGCGGCTTGCCTATGAGGCAGATCCCGCCGGGTTTGTCTCGCGTTACGCCTCCGAGGAGGCTGAGCTGGCGGCACGGATTGCCGATGCCCGGCAGTTGCTACCCCGGGTCACCTTGCCCGATGCGGAGTTACAGCGCATTGCGGCCCTGTGCGCGGCCTTCGATGTGGATGGGATGCGCGCCGATCTGGTGGTGGCGCGTGCCGCCGTCGCCCATGCGGCGTGGCGTGGTGCCGAGGTGGTCGGCGAGCCCGATATCCGGGTGGCCGCCGAGCTGGCGCTGCCGCACCGGCGGCGCCGAGACCCGTTCGACGAGCCGGGCCTGGATCCGGAGCAGCTCGACCAGGCGATGCGCGATAGCGCGCCGCCCCAGGATCAGGATCCTGGCGGGGATGACCCAGACCCCGATCCGGATGGCCCCGGAGGTGGCGCACCCGAGTCTTCCCCGAATCCAGCTAAAGCTGATGATTCGCAGCAGGATTCAGCGCCCTCACCTGCGCCGTCTCGGCCCAGCCCGGCGCCCTCGGCGACATTTCGCGCCAAGACGTTCCGGGTGCCTGGCGTTGGCATGGGCGCCCCGGGACGACGTTCCGCGGCGCGCAACCGCACCGGCAAGGTGATCGCCCCGAGTTCCGACGAGGGATTCGGGGTGCACGTGATCGGCACGCTGATGTCCGCGGCGAGCCGGGTGACCGAACCCGGCAGGCTGCCCAAGCCGGTGCTCTCCGATGTGCAGTGGGCAATCAGGGAAGGACGCGAGGGCAATCTGGTGATTTTCGTTGTCGACGCCTCGGGGTCGATGGCGGCACGCCAGAAGATGTCGGCGGTCAGCGGAGCAACCTTGTCGCTTCTGCGCGATGCCTATCAGCGACGCGACAAGGTCGCGGTCATTACGTTCCGCGGTCAGGAAGCGGCGATGTTGTTGGCACCGACAAGTTCGACGCACATCGCGGGCCGAAAGCTGCAGCAGTTCGATACCGGCGGTAAAACGCCACTGGCACAAGGACTTTTGGCGGCGCGCGATCTCGTGTCCCGTGAGCGTGGCCGTGATCCGCATCGCCGCGCGCTGGTGGTGGTGCTCACCGATGGACGCGCTACCGGCGGGCCGGATCCCTTGGGGCGGACTCGGCGTGCCGCGGGGATGCTGCGTGCCGAGCAGGTCGCTTGCGTGGTGGTCGATTGCGAGACATCCTTCGTGAGAATGGATCTGGCGGTCACGCTGGCTCAACAGCTTGACGCACCGGTGATCCAGCTGGACCACCTGAATGCCGACCGGCTGGCCGGCGTGGTCCGCGGCGCCACTGCCGCTGCGTGAGATAGCGGAGGAGGCTCAATGCCACAGGGACAACCGCTGGTGGTGCCGGAAGATGGGCTCACCACGAAGGCTCGCCGTAATGCCCCGGTACTCGCGGTGCATACCGGCGCAGGAAAAGGCAAGTCCACCGCCGCCTTTGGCATGGCTCTGCGTGCCTGGCATCACGGTGCGGACGTCGCGGTGTTCCAGTTCGTCAAGAGTGCAAAGTGGCGGGTGGGCGAGGAGTCCGTCTTCGGTGAGCTTGCCAAGCTGCACGATGAGCAAGGGATCGGCGGCTCGGTGCAGTGGCACAAGATGGGGTCCGGCTGGTCCTGGTCGCGCCGCGCGGGCACCGAAACCGACCACGCCGCTGATGCTGCCGCCGGATGGGCCGAGATCGCCCGGCGACTGGCCGCGGAGGAACACGGCTTTTACGTACTCGACGAATTCACCTACCCACTCAAGTGGGGCTGGGTCGACGTCGATGAGGTGGTCTCGGTGCTGCGGAATCGTCCAGGTACGCAACATGTGGTGATCACCGGGCGTGATGCGCCACAACAGCTTCTGGATGCCGCCGACTTGGTGACCGAGATGACGAAGATCAAACATCCGATGGACCAGGGCCGCAAGGGTCAACGCGGCATCGAGTGGTAACCGGAGGGTAGAGCGTGGTGTCCGCTAACGTTCCCGCGATCGTGATCGCCGCGCCCGCATCGGGCAGTGGGAAGACCACGGTGGCGACGGGTTTGATGGGCGCGCTGCGACGTGCGGGGCATCGGGTGGCGCCGTTCAAGGTGGGGCCGGACTACATCGATCCCGGATATCACAGTCTGGCGACCGGTAAGCCGGGCCGCAACCTCGACAGTGTGCTCGTGGGCAACGATCTCATTGGGCCGCTGTTCGGCCACGGCTGTCGGGACGCGGATATCGCCGTCGTCGAAGGGGTGATGGGTCTTTTCGACGGCCGGATCGGCGATGCGAAGGGTTCTACGGCCCAGATCGCGGCTCTACTCGGGGCGCCGGTGGTGTTGGTGGTCGACGCGAAGGGGTACAGCCAGAGCATGGCTGCGCTCTTACATGGATTTGTGGTGCACGCCGCCGAGGCGGGGATCAGGATCGCTGGAGTGATTCTGAACCGGGTTGGGTCGGCGCGGCACCGGGTGATCCTCACGGCAGCAGCCGACCGCGCCGGACTGTCCGTGCTCGGGGCGTTGCCTCGTACAGACGAGATATCGGTCCCATCAAGACATTTGGGTTTGATAACGGCTATCGAGCATGGCCAGGCGGCGCTCGATGCGATCGAGGCGATGACGCGGCTGGTCGGGGCGCATGTGGACATACCCGCGATTGTCGCCGCTGCCCGCAGTGAGGTGACGGCCTCTGCATGGGATCCGGCGGAGGCCATCGGCACCCGGGTGGTCGGGGAGCCCGTAGTGGCCCTGGCTGCTGGTTCGGCGTTTACCTTCGGCTACGCCGAACATCGCGAGTTGTTGGCCGCGGCAGGGGCAGTGGTGGCTGAATTCGACCCGCGCCGGGACACGCTGCCCGGCGAGACCGCCGCCTTGGTGCTGCCCGGCGGATTTCCGGAACAGTTCGCCGAGGACCTATCGTCCAATGAACCACTACGCCAACAGGTTCGTGACATGTCGGGACCGATTCATGCCGAATGCGCGGGGCTCACGTACCTGTGTCACGACCTCGACGGCGCGCCGATGTGTGGAGTGATCGACGCGCACGCCCGCTTCACCGATTCGCTCACCCTCGGGTACCGGGACGCCGTGGCGATCACCGGCTCTGCGTTGTTCGACGAGGGGGAACGGTTGAGCGGGCACGAGTTTCATCGCACCACGGTCGACTATCGCGATGACACTGGGTATCGCGCCTGGGCCTGGGGCACCTCCGACGGTGTCCGTCGTGAGGGCGTGGTGGCACGGGAGGGGCGCATCCACGCCTCGTATCTGCACACGCATCCGGCGGCGCACCCTCACGCGGTGGCCCGGTTTGTGTCACGGGCGACAACGTAGGGACATAGACTGCGACTCTGAGCCGAGGGGGCATTGTGACAGATCCACAGAATCCAGAGATTCCGCATCCGGGCTATCCGCCCTATCAGGGGTTGCCTTACCCGCCACCTCCGCAGTACGCGCCTATCCCGGCGCAATATCAACCACCGTATGGCGCAGCCGGATATCGCTACCCGCCGCCCGCCGTCAACATCGCGATGTACGGCCCAGCGATCCCGCGGAAGAGCTCGGGTGTCGCGATCCTGCTCTCGTTCCTCTTCGGGCCACTCGGGATGCTCTATTCGACGGTCAGCGGTGGGCTGATCATGCTGGGGATCAACTTCATGATCTTCATACTCGGCTTCCTCTCCGCGGGTCTCGCGTGGATCCTGTGGTTCTTCACTTGGATCGGCGGCATGATCTGGGCGTACACGGCTGCCGAAGAACACAATCGTCGGATTGCGCCTCTACACCGCTGATGCATACGCCTCGGTCTGGTAGTGACAGTTAAAGCAACTGTGGCAGAGCGTATTTCGAGATCGAAGAGTCTTGAGCCCGGGTCTGCGAAAATTTGCCTGGTACCATCGTTGACATGTCAGGTCGCGGGGTGCCCAAGTACCGGCTGTGCTCCGCGGTCGTGCTGGCAATTCTATGCTTGTTGGTCGGGGGCGCCTGCTTGTTGCCCGGCGAGAGTTCGCATTTAGCAAACGCGGCGACCTCGGTATCGTTGTATGACACTGCCGAGGTTCATCATTGGGAACCGGTGCAGCACGGCATGGCTGTCACCCGTGCTCGCCTCGGGCCGGTGGTGCAGCCGGTTTGGCTGCCTCTCACCGTCTCGGTCTTTGCGCTTGGTGGCGCGGCACTGCTGGTTCTGTTGATGTCACGGCGTAGCGTTCTACTTTCTCATGCCCCGGATAATGCTGGGTGGCAACGACTTCTGTTCTTAGGGATCAATCGGCGCTGAGGGACCGCTGAGTCGGCAATTGCTGCCGTCTTGCGTGTATCAAACCTTCACCAGCCGCGCAATGCCCGTTATCGGGGTGCCTGGGCGGCTCCGTATTTGTTGATTGGACCGGTTCTTGTGGCGACTTCTGCCTCTGTCTGTAAACCTTCGCTGTTTGTGAACGTGCGCCACGATGTGCTGGCGTCTCGTTCTCCTCTCCCCGTGGTATCCCACCTACGCATGGAATGGCGGATTTCGTGATTGCCCGCCTTATAAGTACAGGCTTCTTCATGGCTGCGTGTGGGCTCACAGATGCGGCCACGGCCATCGCAGAGCCAAAAGATATGACCCCGCAGCAATATTCGAGGACTACTCGGGACGGATGGCATCTGGAGATCCGGCTGGAAAACGAGCGTGTGAACTCCGTGCCCAACCTGGCGGCGGCTACGAACTCACGTGAGGCGTTCATTACGCTCTCGGGTACGGCAACCGCGACCGGTGGCAGCAATCCCATCACCGATAGCCTCTTCCTCATCGGCTACCAGCTCGGCTGCCAGTCCGATGTGTCATCGGGATTGCAGATCGGCGGATCCGCCGGTATCGCGCCGTCAGTGAACGTCGGCGTGCTTCCCCTGCAAACGGTGGGAGTTGGAGGCAGCGCCGGAGTGAGCGGATTTGTGCAAACCGTGGTGCAACCGGGTGTCATTGTGAACCTGCCGCTGGGAAATATGGTTCTGTCGCGGGGCAATACGGGGGCGCTCGATCTGGACAACGTCCATGTGAAGGCGGACGCCTGCGGAGGGGACGTCACCGTCCGGTCCTTTGCCTCGCTGCGTGTGTCCACCGAGACCGGCCACACTGAATTCGCCATCTATGGCGACCCGATCAAGATCTGATGATGAAATTCTTCTGTGCCGCAACGGTCTTGATAGGTTCTTTGTGCGGGGCGCCGGTGGCCGCCGCAGACCCGCTGCCGATAAAACCGATGCCCGCAGTGCCGGTGGCAGTGCCTGGGGGAGCTCCTAATAATCAAGCAGCCCTGCCATCGCAACCATCCTTTGGGCTATTGCCTCCGCCGCGGCGCGGTACCCAAATAACGGCTGGGCTCGGCGCGGGATTTACCTCTCGAATCGGTGCCGGAATGACGTCCGGGCAGTTGGAGGACCCACGCGGGACAAGGGAAGGAACGGCTCCATGATTCGATCATTATGTGTCGCAATAATATCCATCGGACTTGCCGTGGTGCTCACCGTACCTGCATCGGCGGAGCTACCGTCGCCCCATCCTGCTCCCTACGGCCCGGTTGACGCTCCCGGGCAGTTGCCTGCGTTGAACATGTCGCGTGGGACCCGGCTGCCGGCTTCGATGTCCGGATCGCGTGGGCCGCAGATATCCGGTGGGGTGGACGGGGCCGGAGCACCCGGCGGTGTCAAGGCAAGCGCTGGGTTCGGAGACGGGAAGCTGGGTGGCTCAGCTGCGATCCCGTGACACGATGACGGACCGCACTAACTGCGAATTGCATTGCTGAAGCCGGTGAGTAGCGGGGTTGCGCATGTCGAGCGCGGTGAGCAAGCGTGTTGTGGCTACGTCGGCGCGCCAATTGGTCGAGCGTCTGCCATACTGGGCGATAATGACAACCGTTATCATTATGACTCAACCGGCCACCTCGAGCCGTGATCGAGAGTAGCTTTTGTTAAAGAGCCGCGGTGCGCGATGGAGCGCGACTCAAATACATTGAGCGGAAAGGTGATTGGCTGATGGTATGGCACGGACTGTTAGTGAAGGCCGCATCAACGGTGGCAACCGGTGCGGTGGGAGTCGCCGCCTACGAAGTCGTGCGCAAGGCCGCGGCCAAGGTTCCCGTCCGCGACGCCAGTGTCGTCGTCACCGCCTGGGGTTTGCGAGGTGTGCGTAAGGCCGAGGAGGGTGCCGAGCGCGCACGGTTGGCGATCGGAGATGTCGTGGCGGAGGCGCGCGAGCGCATTGGCGAAGAGGCTCCGCCGCCCGTGGTGGGAGAAGCCGGTCACGACCACGAGCACTGAGCCGCACATGGTCACTGTCGTATCTGATGCGGCCGGACGTTTACGTGCTGTCGCGAGCGAGTTCAGCGGCGATGTCCGGCGGGCCGTGCTGATCGAGGACACGCTGCAGCATGTGCAGGGAGTCCGTGCCGTACACGCATACCCGCGCACAGCCGCGGTGGTGGTGTGGTACTCGAAGGCAAGTGGTTCGGCCGAGGACATCCTCGCCGCACTGGCCGGCGCCCTCGATGCCCCGTTACCGGAATCGTTGACTCGAGAGCCGCATTCATCCGATGTGCGCAACGGCGACGTGCTGCGCATGGCGGTGGGCGGTGCGGCTCTGGTGGTGCTCGGAGTGCGCCGGTATCCGCTGCGGCGGCCGCCGCTGCTGGGGCCCACAGGTCGGGTATTGGCAACGGCAGTAACGATTTTCAGCGGCTATCCGTTCCTGCGGGGTGCACTTGCCGCACTGCGCAGTGGCAGATCGGCAGGTACGGATCTGTTGGTGTCGGCGGCTACCGTGGCCAGCCTGGTGCTGCGCGAGAATGTGGTTGCACTGACCGTACTGTGGCTGCTCAACATCGGCGAGTACCTGCAGGACCTCACGCTCCGGCGCACCCGACGCGCCATTGCAGATCTGCTGTCGGGCAGCCAGGACACCTCATGGGTCCGTCTGCGTGATGGCACCGAGGTTCAGGTCGCCACGACATCACTGGTGATCGGTGACGAGGTGGTCGTGCACGAGCAGGTGGCCATTCCCGTTGATGGCCAGATAGTGGACGGTGACGCCATCGTCGACCAGTCGGCCATCACGGGCGAAACCCTGCCGGTCAGCGTCGTGGCCGGGGGACAGGTACATGCGGGTTCGGTCGTCATGCGCGGCCGCATCGTCGTGCGTGCCGCGGCCGTCGGCGGGCAGACGATCATCGGCCGGATCATCACCCGGGTGGAGCAGGCGCAGCGTGACCGCGCCCCGATTCAGACTGTCGGCGAGAACTTCTCACGACGATTCGTTCCGGCCTCGTTCCTACTGTCACTCGGCACCCTCGTGGTGACGCGGGATGTGCGGCGCGCGATGACGATGCTTTTGGTGGCCTGCCCATGTGCGGTGGGCTTGTCTACCCCCACCGCCATCAGCGCGGCCATCGGCAACGGGGCCCGCAGAGGAATCCTGGTCAAGGGCGGTTCGCATCTGGAACTGGCCGGCCGAGTGGACGCGTTCGTGTTCGACAAGACCGGAACGTTGACCATCGGACGGCCAGTGGTAACGAATATCGTCGCCTTCAAAGAGGGTTGGGAACCGGAGCAAGTGCTCGCGTACGCGGCGAGCTCCGAGATCCACGCCCGGCATCCCCTGGGGGAGGCGGTCATCCGCTCGACCGAGGAACGCCACATCGCCATCCCCCCGCACGAGGAGTGTGAGGTGCTGGTCGGCCTCGGGATGCGGACTCGTGCGGACGGGCGCACCCTCCTGTTGGGCAGCCCTGCACTGCTGAGCAAGGAGAGCGTCCGGGTGACCCCGGAGGCCGACGAGTGGGTGGCCAAGCTGCGGCGCCGCGCAGAGACTCCGCTTCTGCTGGCAGTGGACGGCGTACTCGTCGGGCTCATCAGTCTGCGCGACGAGATCCGCCCGGAGGCCGCCGAGGTGCTGGCCGCACTGCGGTCATCGGGTGTCAAGCGGGTGGTCATGCTGACCGGCGATCACACGGAGACAGCGCGTGCTGTGGCAGAGGAACTGGGAATCGACGAGTGGCAGGCTGAGGTGCTGCCCGAGGACAAGCTCCAGACCGTGAGCCAACTGCGCAGCGACGGGCATGTTGTCGCGATGGTCGGCGATGGCGTCAATGACGCGCCCGCACTGGCGGCGGCAGACATTGGAATTGCCATGGGACTCAACGGAACCGATGTCGCGGTGGAAACCGCTGACGTGGCGCTGTCCAGTGATGACCTGCGTAAGCTGCTCGATGTGCGCGGTCTGGGTGGCCGGGCCGTGACCGTTATCCGACAGAACTACGCAATGTCGATCGCCGTCAACGCGATCGGGCTGGTGGTGGGCGCCGGAGGTGCGCTCTCACCGGTTCTCGCGGCCATACTGCACAACGCGTCGTCGGTCGCGGTCGTCACCAACAGCTCGCGCCTTATCGGCCACGAACTCGACGGACGACCTTCACTCTCGTCGACGCAACACCGGCAGCAGTCGGTGGATTCAGCTCCCGTAGTGCCCTGACGGACTTACGGTCTCTGAACCAACGGAAGAATCACGTCGTCGACCATGCGGCGCATGTACGTCTCGTCGATAACCGTTCTTTTGAGGGCGGCGGTGAGGCTTAGGCCCAACGGTATGTCGTAGACCAGCGAGAGGTCGCGGTCGCGGGCTATCTCGCCGCGCTCGGCGGCGCGGGCGAAGACGATCTCCATCCGCTTCTGGGTTTGTGACAGCAGCAGGTCATCCAATGCTGCCGCCAGTGTGGAGTCGTTGACGGCCTCGGCGATGATTCCCGCCAGCAGGTTGCCGGTGAGGATGTCGTTATCGCCGAAATCCCTTGCCTCGTAAAGAGCGTGCAAGTCACCACGCAAACTCCCGGTATCCGGAACGTCGTCGAGTTTCCCCAATGAGGGGCGCCCGTGCAGGATGGCATCCGCGGTGAGTGCGGCCTTCGAAGACCAGCGCCGGTAGATGGCTGCCTTGCCCACCCCGGCACGAGCGGCGATCACATCCATGCTCATCGCGTCGTAGCCCTGTTCGGCGAGCACGATGAAGGCCGCCTCCAGGATCGCGAGGTCCAACGACCTGTTCAGCCGTCCGGGTGTTCTCTGCCGTTGAATGGCAGCATTTTTCGTCATGAGGTCCGCGCAGTGGTGTAGTGGCGGAGGTTCAGTGGCCACCAGAACCAGCGGCCCAGCAATGCGGCGATGGCCGGGGTCATGAAGGATCTCACGATCAGTGTGTCAAAGAGCAGCCCGAGGCCGATCGTCGTCCCGAGCTGCCCCACGATGCGCAGATCACTGACCACCATGGCGCACATGGTGAATGCGAACACAAGGCCCGCGTTGGTCACCACCTTGCCGCTGCCGCCCATGGCCCGGATAAATCCGGTCTTGAGCCCACCATGCAGTTCTTCCTTGAAACGTGCGATCAGCAGCAGGTTGTAGTCCGAGCCCACGGCCAACAGGATGATGACCGACAACGGCACCACGAACCAATGCAAGTCCATGCCCAACAGATCCTGCCAAATCAGCACCGACACCCCGATGGATGCACCGAGTGACACCGCCACCGTGCCGACAATGACGAGAGCCGCGACTACGCTGCCGGTGACCAGCAGCATGATGATGAAGATCAGGCACAGTGACGCGATGCCCGCCAGGATGAGGTCGTATTTCGCTCCTTCCTGCAGGTCCTTGTTCGCGGCGGCAGTTCCTCCCAAGTAGACCTTGGCGTTCTCCAATGGGGTGCCCTTGATCGAATCCGCCACTGCCTCTTTGATATTGCCGACGGTCGCGATTCCCTCAACGGAGGCCGGGTTCCCCTGATGTGAGACGGTCATCCGGACGGCCTTCCCGTCGGGGGATAGGAACATCTTCAATCCGCGTTTGAAGTCGGCGTTCTCGAACACCTCGGGCGGCAGATAGAACGAGTCGTCGTTCTTGGCTTGGTCGAAGTACTTGCCGATCAGGGTGGAGTTCTTGGTGCTCTCATCCATCTGATTCATGATCCCGGACATGGTGCTGTGCATGGTCAGCAGCGTGCCGTGCATGGACTTCATGATCGCGATCATGGGCGGAAACTCGGCGAGCATGCGCGGCATCAGGACATCGACCTTGTCCATGTTCACGAGCATGCCGTCCATGTCCTCGACCATCGCGTCAACGCCGTCGAGAGCATCGAAGACCGTGCGGCTCGCCCAGCAGATCGGGATATCGGCGCAGTGCTTTTCCCAGTAGAAGTAGTTGCGAATCGGCCTGAAAAAATCGTCGAAAGTGGCCATCAGGTCTCGCATGTCGTGCATCTTGCCTTGCATGACCTTCATCTGGCCGGTCATGTCGTGCATGATGTCGGTGAGCTCGCGCATCATGTCGTACACACGCTCCATGGTGCCGATCAAGGTTCCCATTTGATCGGCCATGGTCAGCATGTCGGCCATGCGGTCTTTCATGTACTTCATGTTCTGGATCTGGCCGGCACCTTGCAGGCCGATCTGGAACGGTATCGAGCTGTGTTCGATCGGTGTACCGAGCGGCCGGGTGATCGCCTGCACTCGTCCCACGCCACGAGCATGGAACGCCGTCTTGGCGATTCTGTCGATGACCAACATGTCTGCGGGGTTACGCATGTCGTGATCCGCTTCGATCATGAGCATTTCGGGGTTCATCCTGGCCGGGGAGAAGTGCCGTTCCGCAGCGGCGTAACCGACTTTCGAGGGCACGTTGTCCGGCATGTACTGACGGTCGTCATAACCCGGGGTATATCCCGGCAGGGTGAGCAACCCGATGAGTGCAATCCCAATGGTCACAATGAGAATCGGCCCCGGCCAGCGCACCACCGCGGCACCGATACGCCGCCAGCTGCGCTCGTCATGCTTGCGTTTGGGCTCGAACAGTCCGAAGCGGCTACCGATCGCCAGCACCGCGGGAGCCAGGGTGAGTGCCGCCGCGACAATCACGAAAATGACCAGCGCACAGGGCACACCCATGGACCGGAAGAGTGGCAGGCGTGTCAAGCTCAGGCATAGTGTCGCACCGACGATTGTCAACCCCGATCCCAAGATCACGTGTGACACGCCGGAATACGCGGTATAGAAGGCCTCCTCCCGATCTTCTCCGGACTGGCGCGCTTCGTGATATCGGCCCAGCAGGAAGATCACGTAGTCGGTGCCTGCGGCGATGCCCAGCATCGTGACCATGCTGACGGCGTAGGTCGACAGCCCGATCACATTGAGATTGCCCAATGTCGCGACCACTCCCTGGCCCGCCATCAGTTCCACCCCGACGACCACCAGGGCCAGAAACATGGTGATCACCGAGCGGTATACGAAGAGCAGCATCACGACGACGACGCCCACCGCGATAAGCGTGGTCTTCTGCATGCTCTTGTTGCCGGCCGTTCCGGTGTCGGCGCTCGCTGCCGTTCCGCCGGTGACATACGCCTGCACACCATCGGGGCCGGGTGTCTCGGCGATGATCTTGCGGACTGCATCGACGGATTCGTTCGCCAAGGTGGTGCCCTGGTCTCCGGCCAGGTTCACCTGCACGTAGGCGGCTTTCCCATCGGCACTCTGGGCGCCGGAGGCGGTGAGCGGGTCTCCCCAGTAGTCGGAGATGTGCTGCACGTGGGTCGGATCGGCCTTCAGCTTCTTGATGATCTCGTCGTAGAACCGGTGCGCCTCGTCTGCCAGGTCCTGCTTGCCCTCGAGCACGATCATGACGGAGCTGTCCGAGTCGAACTCGCCGAACACCTTGCCCGTGTGCATCATCGCGATCATCGAGGGAGCGTCCTTGGGGGACATGGATACCGAATGTGCCTTGCCCACTTCATCAAGGGAGGGCGTGACGACATTGAGGATGATGGCGACGCCCAGCCAGAACAGGATGATCGGGATGGACAAGACCCGGATAGCCCGCGCGATCCGTGGAGGCCGCGCAGCGCGATCGCCGCCGCCGTGCCTCATGCGGACTTCACCAGGCAGTAGATATAGGCGTTGTGCTCGTTGGAAACTCGCTCCACCTTGACCTCGCCGTTGACGATGATCCGGCAGCCGATGCGGTTGCCGTCACCTTGGGCGACGATGTTTCCGCTCAATGACGGCAAGATCGAGACGATTTTGAACGACCATGGCAGCTGCACGGCGTCGACGCGAGTCGGCTGAGCATCCTCGTTGAAATAGTTCACATCGGCCATGGCGCCAGGTTCTCCGAATACCTCGTATACGAGTGTCTTTGGGTTGTACGGGACGGCGTCCTTCGCGTTGTTGTCGGCAGAGGAGATGAAGGAGTCCGAGCCGAAAATTCCGCGAACCCGGAGTACCGCGAATCCGCCGACTGCCAGTATCGCGGCGATCAGCAGCGGCATCCAGATCCGTCTTATCACACGAAGCATCCCAAACCCCTTTGCGCTCAATATGATTGGCACAGCACTGACGGTCTTACGTCTTGGAACTGCCGCAGCTGGTCGAGATGGGCGTCATTGCCCCACACGGAACTGAAGTTCCGCATGATGGTCCGGACGGTACCCCACTTCGACTCTGCGCGCGACACGAGCGAGCTAACTATGGGGCCGTGTGGGGCGCCCTGATTTGCCCAGCCTCGGCGGCTCGTCTAGGGGAGCGGCGCCGCACCCCGTCACGAGGTGATTGTCGCCGGGGTCCTGGCGCGCCTGGTCGCCCCACCAGTCACAAAACTAATGAATAAGTATGCAGAGATGTTGATCCGGCGCCGGATTGGATCTTGATCGGCGCAAGGCGTGGGAAATTTGGGCTCACGGTGAGTAAATTGCATAAATATTTCATAGAGGTCGTCGGGTTGAATATTCTCTTAATATACGCTCATGGCAAACCATGGAAATTGCTGTGAATGCTCTGTGCATCCGAGTCTTCGCTGCGCGAAATAGCTTGGAAAATAGGTAAATACCTGACCATTGAAACGCTACGCAGGTGGCCAAATGGACTCTTTTGCGTTCGGAGAGCGAATAGTTACAAGTGTCGATGTAATTGTGAATTCCTTGTTTCCCGGCTATCAATGGGCTGTTAATGCGGGACGGGGGTAGGGATGTGAAAGAGGCCATTGTGCGATGTCGCGAGACGGCTCAACGGGGGGCACTGTGATCCTGATCTCCCGAGTCGCGAATTCCTTTCGCGCACCTTATCTTTAGGTCTGTCGGGTTCTACTGCTAGTTGTCTTCGGTTCTACTACCAGGCAGATTGTCGTGTGCGAGGAGGACGTAGCGAGATGAAAAAAGCGTCTGTGACCCCAGTTGCAGTTATCGGGATGGGGTGCCGGCTCCCGGGTGGGATCGAGTCACCCGAACAGTTTTGGCAGGCGCTGCTGCGCGGCGAGGACTTCATTACTGAGGTGCCTCCCGCGCGCTGGGACTTGAGCGAGTATTACGACCCCGAGTCCGGCGTGCCTGGCAAGTCGCCTTCCAAGTGGGGAGCCTTCCTGGAAGACGTCGGTGGTTTCGACGCGGACTTCTTCAGCATCAACGAGCGTGAGGCCGTCTCGATCGATCCTCAGCACCGTGTGTTGCTCGAAACATCCTGGCAGGCAGTGGAACATGCGGGCCTTAATCCGCGAACCCTTGCCGGCTCGCAGACCGGGGTGTTCGTGGGAGTGACCCACAACGACTATCAGTTGGTGGCTGCGGATGCGGCGGATCTCGGCGGTCCCTACGGATTCGCCGGTACAAACTTCTGCATGGCATCGGGGCGTATCTCGTACGCCCTAGGTGTGCATGGACCGTCATTGACGGTCGATGCCGGGTGCGCCGCGGGGTTGGCGACGGTGCATATGGGGTGCCAGAGCCTGGCGGCAGGCGAAAGTGATCTCGTGCTGGCCGGCGGCGTGAACCTGGTCTTGGAACCGCGCAGGTACGTCGGTGCCTCGCAGCAGCGCATGCTCTCTCCGACTGGACGCTGCCACACATTCACAGACGAGGCCGACGGTTTCGTGATGTCTGAGGGCTGCGTCATGATTCTGCTGAAGCGGCTGGACGATGCGGTGCGCGACGGGGACCGGATTTTGGCGGTCGTGCGGGGCACGGCCTCAAATCAAGATGGACGCACGGTAAATCAGTCGACTCCGTCCTCGGAGGCGCAGGCAGCCGCATGCCGCACTGCACTGGCGGCTGGGGGTGTGGACGCCAACACCATCGGGATGGTCGAAGCGCACGGTACGGGCACCCCTGTGGGTGATCCCATCGAGTACACGGGCCTGGCGCAGGTGTACGGAGTCGACGGGCCCTGTGCGGTGGGGTCGGCGAAGACCAACTTCGGACACACCATGTCGGCGGCCGGTGCGCTGGGACTGATGAAGATCATTCTCGCGGTGGAGCATGGCGTGATTCCGCCGAACCTGCATTTCACCGGGATCCCCGACAAGCTTGCTGGTGTCGCAACGAACCTTTTTGTGCCGCAATCGGTTGTCCCATGGCCCGAGAACATTGAGGGACCGCGGCGGGCCGGGGTATCGGCATACGGAATGTCGGGCTCCAATGTGCACGCGGTGGTGGAGCAGGCTCCGCCCGTGGACTCGCCCGAAGCCTCTGCGAAGGAATCACCCCTGGGGTCGCAGGTCATCTTCCCGGTATCGTCGACGTCTGCCGACGAGTTGCGTCGAACTGCGGGCAGATTGGCCGATTGGGTGGCCGAGGGCGCCGATGTGTCGATCGGGGATGTGGGGTACACGTTGGCGCGTCGAAGGGCGCACCGACCCGTGCGCACCACCGTGGTGGCCAATGACGTCGATGAGCTGGTGGCCGGGCTGCGCGAGGTAGCCGACGATGAGGCTCCTTATCAGGCGGCAGTCGCGGAGGATGATCGCGGTCCGGTCTGGCTCTTCTCGGGGCAGGGCTCGCAATGGGCCGGCATGGGTGCTGAACTACTCAGCAAGGAACCGGTTTTCGCCGCGACGATCGCCCGCCTCGAACCCCTGATCGCCGCGGAATCCGGGTTCTCGGTGACCGAGGCGGTCTCGGCGCCGGAGACGGTTACGGGTATCGATCGTGTCCAGCCGACGTTGTTCGCCATGCAGGTGTCGCTGGCTGCCACGATGGTGTCCTACGGGGTCACCCCGGGCGCGGTTATCGGGCATTCGATGGGCGAGGTCGCCGCGGCTGTGGTGTCCGAAGCGCTGTCGTTGGAAGACGGTGTCAAGGTCATCTGCCGTCGTTCCCAGTTGATGCTGCGGATCTCCGGTGCCGGTGCCATGGCGTCCGTCGACCTGCCGGCTCAGCAGGTCGTGACCGAGCTGGCCGACCGAGAGATCCACGATGTCGTGCTGGCAGTGGTCGCTTCGCCGCAGTCCACCGTTGTCGGCGGAGCCACGGAAACGGTTCGCCAGTTGATCGCCGAATGGTCGGATCGCGGTTTGATGGCGCGCGAGGTGGCCGTCGACGTCGCATCGCATTCACCGCAAGTCGATCCGATTCTGGACGACCTGGCGGATGCCCTAGAAGATCTGACACCGCGGACACCCGTTGTCCCGCTGTACTCTTCGGTCGCATTCGACCCGCGCGAAAAGCCAATCATGGACGCCGATTACTGGGTGGACAATCTGCGCCATACAGTCCGCTTCGCAGCTGCGGTGCAGGCGGCACTGGACGACGGGTATCGCGTCTTCGGTGAGCTGGCGCCGCACCCGCTGCTGGTGTATCCGGCGGAACAGACCGCGCGCAGCGTCGATATCCCGATGGTCGCGTTGGCTGCTATGCGCCGCGAGCAGGAGCTGCCGCACGGGCTTCGCGACTTTGTGGGCGACGTGTACGCGGCGGGTGGTGTGGTGGACTTCTCGGTGCTGTATCCATCCGGGCAACTGGTGGATGTGCCGCTGCCCAGTTGGACCCGTCAGTCATATCTGTTGGATCTGTCCGCGCAGACGCAGCCGGGTCAGGCCGGTCACACCGTGGCCGTTCACCCTCTGCTCGGCGCACATGTGCGGCTGACCGAGGAACCGGAGCGCTACATCTGGCAGGCCGATGTAGGCACGGAGGCACAGCCGTGGATCGCCGATCATCAGGTCCGTCATGTTGCGGTGTACCCAGGTGCGGCCTACTGCGAGATGGCGCTTTCGGCGTCGGCCTCCGTATTCGGTGAAGGCGCTGTAGTAGAGGACGTTTCGTTTGAGCAACTGCTGACGTTGGGTGAGGCGACGCCGATCTCGGCGACGGGCACGGTGAAGTCCCCGGACGTGATCGAGTTCGTGGTGGAAACCCATGACGAAGGCGATACCGCCAAACGTGCCACGGCGATCCTGAGCAGCGGCGGCGAGTCCGAGGCTCCCGTGGCATACGACCTGGCGGCCTTGCGTGCGGAGCACCCTCATCACGCGGCGGGCGACGAGCTGCGAGAGTCGTTCGACGAGAGGGGAGTCCAGTACGGACCGGCCTTCCAGGGCCTGGCCGCGGCATACCGCGGCGACGAGTCCGTCAGGTCGGTGCTGGCGGAAGTCTCGCTGCCCCGGTCGGTTCGGGCGCAACAGGGCAGCTACATCGTTCACCCCGCGCTTCTGGACGCCTGCTTCCAATCGGTGATCGCGCTCCCGGATGTCCAGGAAGCCAGCAAGAATGCGCTACCGCTGCCCAAGGGTGTGCGCAGTCTGCACGTATACGAATCCGCGCGTTCCACCCAGTACTGCTACACCAGGGTGACCACGGTGAGCGCTAACGAGGTGGAAGCCGATATCGATCTGCTGGACGAGCACGGCACCGTCCTGGTTGCCGTGCGGGGCTTCCGCTTTGGTACCGGAGCCTCCGTTGACGAGCAGCGTGATCAGCTGCTCAACAACCGGTTGCTGGCGATCGAGTGGCAGCAGCAGCGGTTACCCGAGGCGGTATCGAACGCCCCGCGCCGGTGGCTGCTGGTCAGCACGGGCGAGACCGTGGACCCGTGGGCGACGGAGCTGATTGATTCACTCAAACTCCGCGACAGTGAGGTGGCGTTGATCCAGTGGCGCCCGAACACCGATCGTGTTGCGGGGCTGAAGCTTCTGTATGACCAGCTGGAATTCGGTGGATTCGACGGGGTGCTCGTCGTGACGGCCCCGGGGGCCGACGGCGGTGCGGGTCGAGTCGCCTTGCAAGGTGCGGACCAGGTTCGGCATCTGGTGCGGATAACCCGAGAACTAGTGGATCTGCCGGGCGAGCCGCCGCGGCTGTATGTGCTGACTCGCAACGCCCAGACGGTCGCGCCCGGCGATGTGACCAACTTGGAGCAGGCCGGATTGCGGGGCCTGGTGCGTGTCATCGGCGCCGAGTATCCGCACTTGCGCGTCACGCACATCGACGTCGACGGCCAGACCGCAGCCCAGAACGTGGCGGGCGAGCTGGTCTCCGGCTCGGAGGAGGACGAGACCGCGTGGCGCGGCGACCACTGGTACCGGGCGCGTCTGAACCTGGGTCCGCTCGGCCCCGACGATTGGCGCAGTACCGTTGCGACACCAAATAACGAGGGCGTGCGGTTCGAGGTTCGTACGCCCGGCGATCTGCAGTCGCTCGGATTCGTTGCCTTCGACCGAGTCGCGCCTGGGCCGGGAGAGATCGAGGTATCGGTCACGGCCACCAGCATCAACTTCGCCGACGTGCTGAATGTGTACGGCCGATACTCGAGTTTCGAAGGCCGGCAAGAGCTCGGCGTCGACTTCGCGGGTGTGGTGACTGCTGTCGGGGAGGGAGTCACCCAGCATCTCGTCGGTGACCGGGTCGGCGGTATGACGACCACCGGCGCCTGGAGAAGCTTCGTCGTGGTCGATGCGAATCTTGCCGCGACCCTTCCGGCGGAGGTACCCGATAGGGAAGCGGCCGCTGTCCCGGGTGCGCACGTCACCGCGTGGTACGGGCTGCACGAGCTGGCCAGGATCTCCGCACGCGACAAGGTGCTGATCCATTCCGGCACCGGTGGTGTCGGGCAGGCGGCCATTGCCATCGCGCGTGCCGCCGGGGCAGAGATCTACGCCACCGCGGGCAGCACGGAACGACGGGAACTGTTGCGTAGCTGGGGAATCGAGCACGTCTACGATTCCCGCAGCACGGAGTTCGCTGAGCTGATCCGCCGCGATACCGACGGTTACGGGGTCGACATCGTGCTCAACTCGCTGACCGGTGCCGCGCAGCGGGCAGGTGTGGAACTGCTGAGCTTCGGCGGCCGCTTCATCGAGATCGGCAAGCGCGATATCTACGGTGACACCCGGCTGGGTCTGTTCCCATTCCGTCGCAACCTGTCGTTCCACGCCGTCGATCTCGTCCTCGTGGCGAAGACGCGGCCGGACGCGATCTACCGGACACTGACCGCTCTGTATCAGCAGATGGCGGACGGAGTGCTTCCCTTGCCGGAGATCTCGTCATCTCCATTGCAGGACGCCGCCGAGTCGATCCGCGTGATGGGTGCTGCGGGACATACCGGAAAGCTCGTTCTGGACCTGCCGAAGGCGGGCGAGGTCGACGCGGTGATCCCGGCGTCGCATGCGCCGGCGTTCCGCCGGGAGGGTGCGTACGTGATCACCGGTGGCCTCGGCGGGCTGGGCCTGTTCCTGGCGAAGAAGCTGGCGGCGGCCGGGTGCGGGCGGATCATCCTCAACGGTCGCAGCGCCCCGAAGCCCGAGGCGCTGGAGGTTATCGAGCAGATCCGCCACAGCGGCATCGAGATCGATGTGGTGCTCGGCGATATCGCGGAGCCGGAGACGGCACAGCATCTGGTGGCTGCTGCCACGGAGACCGGTAAGCCCGTGCGCGGCGTGCTGCATGCCGCGGCGTTGGTACACGATGCCACGCTCGCCAACATCACCGACGAGCTGATCGACCGTGGTGACTGGCGGCCCAAGGTGCATGGTGCCTGGAACCTGCACGAGGCCACCGCCGATCAGCCTCTGGACTGGTTCTGCTCCTTCTCGTCTATTGCGGCGCTGGTGGGCTCCCCAGGACAGGGTGCCTACGCCGCGGCCAACAGCTGGCTCGACGGTTTCACGCACTGGCGACGTGCACAGGGCCTGCCGGCAACCGTCATCGCCTGGGGTGCCTGGTCGGAAATCGGACAGGGCACCCACCTGGCCCAGAACGCGGACGCGGCCATCCTCCCGGACGAGGGTGCCTACGCCTTCGACACGGTGCTTCGACACAACCGGGCGTACACCGCCTATGCGCCGATGGCCGGGATATCGTGGCTGGCTGACTTCGTCGAGCGCAGTCCGTTTGCGCAGGCATTCCGGGATGCGAGTCAAAGTCAAACGGAGACAAACAAGTTCCTCGATGAACTCAACGCGCTGCCCCGTGAGGAGTGGCCGACTCGGCTCCGGAAACTGGTCGCCGAGCAGGTTGGCCTGGTGCTGCGTCGCTCCATCGACCCGGACCGGTCCCTCCCGGATTACGGCCTGGACTCGTTGGGCAATCTGGAAATTCGTACCCGTATCCAGGCGGACACCGGCGTCCGTATCGGCCCGGCCGATGTGTCGACAGTGCGTTCATTGGCGACGCATCTGTACGACAAGTTGGCCGAGCAGGAATCCGAAGTCGCATCGTCATAAGGGGATTGAAAATGCGTGGTGGACCAGTAACGGTGTCGCTGACCGACAAGTGGGAGCCCTCCTCGGGATCGGTGATTACCTGGCAGCCCTCACCGGCGTCGTACGCGAAGGCACTCGAAGCGCCGGTCAGCGAGATACCGCCGAGCTTCATGCAGGTGCAGCATCTGCGCACGTATCTGCGGCAGGCAGCGAAGGGACTCGACTTCTCGCGGGTGCTCGTTTTCACGCTGGATATGCCGGGGCGGTGCGACAAGCGCGCTATGGGCCATGTGATCAACGCCCACCTGCGGCGGCACGATACGTACCGCAGCTGGTTCTCGCTCGACGAGGAGCAGAACATTGTCCGGCGCACGATCGCCGATCCGGCAGACGTGGAGTTTGTTCAGGTAAAACTGGGCGAGATGAGCTCCGACGAGGTGCGGGAGCTGGTGGTCTCGGAGACCCCGGACCCGTTCCGGTGGGACTGCTTCCGTTTCGGAATCGTCCAGAGCTCAGGGCATTTCACCTTCTATTTCAGCGTCGACCATCTGCACCTGGACGCGACTTTCGCGCGTCTGCTGATCATGGAGATCCTGATGGGATACAAGGCGCTGGTCCAGGGCGGAGCCCCCATCGATCTTCCGCCGGCCGGCAGCTATGACGATTACTGCATCCGCCAGCACGAATTCCTGTCCGGATTGACCCCCGATTCGGAGCCTGTTCGCGATTGGGTTCGGTTCGCCGGGAACAACCGTGGCAGCCTCCCGGATTTCCCACTGCCACTGGGGGATCACTCGGTGCCCTCCGGGACCTCGATCATCACCGAACAGCTGTTGGATGAGCAGCAGGCGCTGACGTTCGAGTCCGTCTGTGTAGATGCGGGCGCCCGGTTTATCGGCGGTGTGATGGCGGCGCTCGGGTTCGCTGAGCGTGAATTGACCGGCACCGATACGTATTACGGGATCACGCCGAGTGATGCCCGAGCGGAAGCCGATATGTTCACGACGGGATGGTTCACGGGGCTCGTCCCGATATCGGTGCCCGTTGATGGGACCTTCGGTGCTGCCGCCGTGGCGGCACAGGAATCCTTTGACCGTGGCAGGCAGCTGGTGAATGTTCCGTTCTACCGGGTACTGGAATTGGTGCCGGAGCTGAACTGGCCCCGTCCGTACCATCCGATGATCAACTTCTTCGACGGTGGCGCTCCGCCACTTTCGCAGCTGTTCACCAACCCGCTGCTGGTCAGTAATCCCATCGGCCTCTACGCGGAGAGCAAGTCGGTGTACCAGCTGACGATCTTTATCTCGCGGTTCCCGACGGAGACGACGCTGATGATCGCGTACCCGGAAAACCCCATCGCCCGGGAATCGATCACCCGCTACGTAGACCTCGTGAAGTCTATGTTCACGCGGATCTGCCAGCAGAATGACGTTGTGCCCGCGCGGTAGTCATGTGGACCATCGTTTTGTTGATGGCACTTGGGGTGAGCGTTGAGCCCACCCGGCTGGGATTGACGGTCTTGATGCTGAACAGGCCGCGACCGCTGTTACAGCTCTTCGTCTTTCTCTGCGGTGCCTTTGTCATGGGGCTGACCCTGGGGCTCACCTTGCTGTTTGTCCTGCGAGTGTCACCGATGGGGAACGCAGACGTTTCAGGGCCTTACATCCAAGTCGGTCTTGGTGCGCTCGCATTGATGGTGGCGGCGGTGCTGGCCATCACGGCTTTGATCCGCAGGCCTCCCGCAGCGCCACGTGCACCGCGGTCGGGCCTGGCGGAAAAGCTGACGACGCGAGTTCGCGGTTTCCTGCGCAACAACTCACTGTGGGTGGCCGGGGTCAGCGGATTGGGAATTGCCTTGCCGTCGGCGGACTTTCTAGCGGTGATCGCGCTCATCCATGCGTCGGGTGCCACGCAGCCCATACAGTCCATGGCGCTGCTCTTCTTCAATGCGGTGGCCTTCTCGATGGTCGCGCTGCCGCTGCTGAGTTATGCGGCCATGCCGGCGCGGACTTACGAGATGGTGTCGTCCCTGCACACCTGGGTTCGGACGCGTAGACGGATCGACGTCGCGGGGATTGTGGCAGTCCTCGGTCTGATCATCCTCACACTGGGAGCGATCGGGATTCTTCGGGCGTAACGCCGGTGAAATCCAGCTGTGGTGGGGGTATCCATTCGGTGGTGCCGTCGGTGTGTTTTCGGGTGCTCCAGCCGTGCTCGAGCAGGCGGTGGTGTGGTGCGCAGGCGAAGGTGAGGTTGTCGATGTCGGTGGGGCCGCCTTGGGCCCATGCGTTGATGTGGTGGACCTGGCACAAGTACCCAGGAACGTGGCAGCCGGGGTGGGTGCAGCCGCGGTCTTTGGCGTGCAGCACGATGCGCTGATCCGCGGTGGCGATGCGTTTCGAACGTCCGAGATACAGCGGTCGGCCGTCGTCATCGAAGATCGTCAGATAGTGGTGGGCATGGGCGGCCATGCGGATCAGATCACGCATCGGTAGCCGGGTGCCGGCGCCGGTGATCGCCACCCCGGCGGCGCCTTCGATCTCGGCCAGTGTCGTGGAGACGATGACGGTCACCGGTAGACCGTGGTGCGAGCCCAGGTCGCCGGAAGTCAGCGCCATGCGTGACATCGCCTTGAGGGCGTCGTGGTTGCGTTGGGCTGATGTGCGTTGATCGCGTTCGGCGGCTTCGGGGGCCGGTTCTCCGTCCACGAGAGGTGTTTGATCGTTCGGGTTGCACATGCCGGGTGCGGCTAGTTTGGCGAACACCGCATCCAGATAGGCACGCGTCTCCGGATCCAACAATCCCGAGATCGCGGACATGCCGTCAAAACCCTGCTGCCCGATGCTGATCCCACGTCGGCGTGCCCGATCCATATCGGAGAACTCGTCGTCGGGATTCAACAAGGCCATCATCCGATCGGCGCCGATACGCAGCGCCTCGGGCCGAAACCGGGCAGCCATCTGAGCCAACTGCCTCTCGGCGGCCTCGCGGGTTGGCGTATCCACCACCACCGGCAGCCGATCAAAGAAGCCACGAATGATCCGCACATGCTCGTCCCCGATATCGCCTCGACGCAAAGCCTCGGCCACATTCGGCAGCTGCGGCGCCAGTACTTCACCGGTCAACGCCTGTCGCGGCGCCAACTGTTCGGCATCAGCGATCCGGCGCCGAGCCGCACTCTTGCTGATATGCAATCGTCGCGACAGAACATCGGCATACGAAGTACCCCCGAGCTCCACCGGAGAGGCCTGGGCCGTCACCTTCGGCACCAACCCCAGTCCGCTGGCAGACAATCGGCGCTGCACAACCTCCAACCGGGCCAGCACCGTCAGCGCCTCAGATGCGGTCAGCTCCTGGATCGACTCAGCGCAGAAGGCATCAACTGCCGTCTCCAACACTCCAATCGAACCCATGTTCGAATGCTAACGATGCCCACCGACAAAACAGTTCTCGATGTGACAGCAGAAACTACTGTGACAAAAGAGTTTTCGGCCCTAAGTTCAGCCCAGCGCCAATGCGAGCGCGAAGACGCCGATAAGCACCACTGCCGCCGAAGCGTCGCGCCATCCCGGATAGATCGGGTGCGCCGAGATCCGCCCTGCGCCGCCCCGTGCCGTGATGGCGTCGCCCATCTCGGTGGCGCGGCGTAACGAGACGACCATCGCGGCGGTGCAGAGATCAACGACTTCCGCACGCCGCGAGGGCTTCTCCGGTTGTGGCGGCTGGAGTCTGCGTGCGGCCGCCAACAGCCGGAACTCTTCGGACAGCATGGGGAACATCCGGAACGCCAGGGAAATGGTGACCGCCCAATCATCGACCGGCACGCGCAGGATGCGCAGCGGCCGACACAAGAGCGCCACCGCCGGGGCGATATCGGCGACTTGGGTGGTCCACGAGATCACCGCGCCCAGGCCGATCAGGACAAGGCCCAGTGAGGTGACGCGCAGGAAATCCAGGAAGCCGCCGACACCGATGGTGGCCGGTCCGAGCTTCAGCTCGGGAGCGCCCCCGTTGACAATCGTGAACAGGCTGCCCGCCACCACTAGGAGCCAGACCCACCGGGGAACCGACGGGATGCATGTGGGGGAGATCCCGGCGAGCCCGGCCGTCACAAGAATGAGCAGGGCGACAAGCCCGATCGCCGTCCAGGACGGCATCACGGTCAGCAGCACCGATATTGCCAGCACCGCAATGAGTTTTGTTCCGGCCCAGAGCGCGTGGATGGGAGACGGTCCAGGCACCGGGCGCATCAGCATCAACGGGCGTCGCTGACTCATCCGACGGTCACCAACTCACCTTGTTCGAGACGAATGGTGCGTGGACACAGCGGGGACAGGCTGTCGGTGTCGTGGGATATCACGATGACGGCCTGCCCCTGGTTGCGGATATGCACCAGCAGATCTATGAGGTCGGCCTGGGCGTCGACGTCCAGGCCCGCCAATGGCTCATCGAGAATCAGCAGCCGTGGCGAGCGGGCCAGTAGTCCGGCCAGGGCGACTCGCCGCAGCTGGCCGCCGCTGAGCCGATCGATAAGCACCCCAGCAATATTCGGATCCAGGCTGACCGAGGCCAACGCGCCAGCAATGTTGTCGGTGTCGGAGGCTGAGTACCCGGCAAGTGCGGCCACCGCCGCCCCGGCGTGCCCACGCAGCAGTTGCAGTCTGGCGGCTTGGAAGCACAACGCCACCGCACCAACCTGTTCCGCGGCGGGACGGCCATCGAGTAGGCATTGACCCGCCGAGGGATCCAGCAGGCCCGCCATGATCCAGGCCAGAGTGGACTTGCCGGAGCCGTTGCCACCGCAGAGCAGTATCCCGTCGCCGGAACGAACCTGGAAAGAGATGTCTCGCAGGACGGATTGCGACCATGGGGTTCCGACCGCGTAGTCGAAGGAGACTCCCTGTACATCGAGAATTGTTTCACCGCTGACAGATTCGATGGGGGATGGGTGTTCTGCAGGCTCACGCGCGGCCGCCGTGCCGCTGCCGCCAAGTGCCACCACCCGATCGGCGGCATTGGCCTCCTGCGGGTAATGCGTGATGTGCACCAGCCCCAGATCGTGGTGGGAGGTGAGTCCGTCGAGCACGGTGATCAGTGTCTGCCTGCCGTTGTGGTCCACCATGGTGGTCACCTCGTCGGCGATCAGGAGAGCGGGTTCCCGCGCGAGTGCCGAGGCGACCGCGAGCCGCTGGAGCTCTCCACCCGAGAGACCCGCGGTGTCCCGATCACTCATCCCGCTCAACCCCACCTCACCGAGCAGGCTCTCGATGTCGATCTCGCGGTTGTGCGGCAGCCCCCACACGATGTCGTCGCCCACACGTAGTCCCAGCACCTGACTCTCGGGGTGCTGCAGGACCAACGCGGTCCCGCCCACCTGACCCAGGCCCACTCCGGCGGGGCGTTCGATGGTGCCGGTCGTGGGTGTGATGCCCGCCAGGATGCGCATCAGGGTGGACTTGCCGGAGCCGTTGGCGCCGGTCACCGCGATGTGTTCGCCGACGTCGACGCTCATGGACACCGGGGCCAGGGCATCCCGGTCCGCTCCTGCATATCGATAACCGGCATCGGTGAGGACGGTCGGCAGCGGACCCGGTGGTGCACCGTCGTGTCCGGCGGGCAGCATCCCGACCGACGACAGGTCGGTCACCTCCTCGAGTCGCCGCAGTACCGGCGTGAGTACCCGCCATCCGAAAGAGGTTCCGAAGATGACGATGAGCCACACCGAGACCCCAAAGAACCAGGGCCAGTGCACGATCCAGCCCTGTACGGCGTGATCCAATCCTGTTGCGGCGCGGCCGAGAATCGGCACGCCGCTCAAAAGCGTCGCGAACCCGCCGACATTGGCGGCCACCGCACCCAGAACAACCTCGCGCAGATTCCTCAGGGCCGCGAACACGCCGACACAGAAAGAGGAGACCAGCACACCCCACAGCGCCGCGACGGCCAACATTGTTGCCGCGCCGCGATTTCGGCGCCTCACCTGGCCGGCGATGGCGCCCATGTATGCGCATGTCAGCGCCGAAACCAGGCCGCCGAATCCCGCGATCAGGAAGCTGATGAGGCCGGCGGCGACACATGCGGCCAGCGCCACCCGGATGCGATGCCGGTAACAGAGCACTCCCATCGGGACGGCTCCCAGCCAGGCGAACACCACGGCGCCCGGCAGCACAATAGAGACCACGGCGATCGCGCCCATGAGGGCAGCAGTCATCGCGGCCTGGGCCAACTCCGCTGGTTGCATACGATTCGGTTGCACTGGGACCGATTAGAGCATGGCTAACCCAGCCCCGTGATCCACGTCCACGTAAACTCGCGCGGTGACTCATGACGCCTACCTCGTGGGCCTGCGCCTCACCGGACGCAAGGTCGTAGTTGTCGGCGCCGGATCCGTCGCGCAGCGGCGCCTCGGGCTGCTGATCGCCAGCGGCGCCGATGTCCACGTGATCGCGCCCAGCGCCACTCCAGCTGTCGAAGGCATGGCCTCGATCACCCTCAACCTCAGGCCGTATCAGGACGGCGACCTCGATGGGGCTTGGTACGCGATCGCCTGCACCGACGACCCGGCCGTCAATGCCGCGGTGGTGTCCGAAGCGGATCGACGCCGCATCTTCTGCGTCCGGGCCGATTCCGCCCGGGAGGGCACCGCCGTCACCCCGGCGTCCTTCAATCACGACGGCATCGCTGTCGGTGTCTTGACCGGTGGTCAGCACAAGCGGTCCGCCGCTCTGCGTTCGGCCATCCACGAGGCGCTGCAGCGCGGGCTCATCACCGAAATCGCCGAAACGAGACCAGAGGGAGTGGCGCTGGTCGGCGGGGGACCGGGTGATCCTGATCTCATCACCGTCCGTGGACGTCGTCTCCTGGCGCAAGCCGATGTTGTTGTCGCCGACCGGCTCGCCCCCGCCGAACTTCTGGCGGATCTCGGTCCCCACGTCGAGGTCATCGATGCCGCGAAGATCCCCTACGGCCGCGCGATGGCTCAGCAGGAGATCAACCGGGTG
This sequence comes from Mycobacterium sp. D16R24, assembly GCF_002013385.1. Taxonomy (NCBI): domain Bacteria; kingdom Bacillati; phylum Actinomycetota; class Actinomycetes; order Mycobacteriales; family Mycobacteriaceae; genus Mycobacterium; species Mycobacterium sp. D16R24. The sequence continues at coordinate 48,915 of NZ_MAEV01000002.1, forward strand.
CTCGTTGAACGGGCACAGGCCGGCAAGTTCGTCGTCCGTCTCAAGGGTGGGGACCCGTTTGTCTTCGCCCGCGGCTACGAGGAGGTGCTGGCCTGTGCCGAGGCCGGTGTCCAGGTGACCGTCGTACCCGGTGTGACCAGTGCAATCTCCGTCCCCGCGGCGGCCGGGGTGCCCGTCACCCATCGTGCGGTCAACCACGAGTTCGTGGTCGTCAGCGGACACGTCGCGCCGGGACACCCGGAATCGTTAGTCAATTGGGATGCGCTTGCTGCCTTGAAGGGAACCATCGTGTTGCTGATGGCCGTCGAGCGCATCGAGCAGTTTGCGAAGGTGCTCATCGATGGGGGCCGACCTGCGGATACCCCGGTATTGGTGGTGCAACACGGCACCACTGATGAGCAACGGGTGCTACGTGCGGACCTGGCCAGCGCGCCAGAGCGCATTCGCTCACAGGGCATTAGGCCGCCGGCAATCATCGTCATCGGCCCCGTTGCTGCTTACGGCGCCTCTTCGTGACCTAAGGGCACGTTAAGAGGACGGTAAGGTGTCCTCCATGCCTGCCCTCAGCGTCGAGCAGCTCACTCAAAAGGCGCGAGAACTTCTGCCGTCCCGGCACTACCTGTACGCCGTCATCGCGATCGCCGGTATGCAGTTCCTGGCCACCATGGACGGCACCATCGCCGTCGTCACGCTGCCCAAGATTCAGGCCGAGCTGCACCTCAACGACGCCACCCGAAGCTGGGTCATCACCGCGTACATGCTGTCCTTCGGCGGGCTGATGTTGCTCGGCGGGCGCCTCGGTGACACCTTCGGCCGTAAGCGGGTCTTCATCGGCGGCATCGCGTTGTTCACCCTCGCTTCGATCGGGGTGGGCCTCGCGCAGGAGGACATCGGTCTGGCAGTTTTCCGTCTCATCCAGGGTGTCGGTGCGGCCATCGCATCTCCCACGGCGCTGGCCTTGGTAGCGACCACCTTCCCCAAGGGGCCGCTGCGTACCGCTGCCGTCGCGGTGTTCGGTGCCATGACGGGCGTGGGTTCCATCGCCGGACTGATCGTCGGCGGTGCGCTAGCCGAGGTGTCCTGGCGTCTGGCGTTCCTTATCAATGTGCCCGCCGGTGCGCTGATGATCTACCTCGCCGTGCGGTCACTGTCCGAGACCGAACGTGAACCGATGAAGCTGGACGTGATGGGATCGGTGCTGGCGACCCTCGGCTGTACCGCCGCGGTGTTCGGCTTCACCCAGGGACCCGACCGCGGATGGGATTCCCCGTACACGATCGTGTCGCTGGCCGTCGCCGCCGTGCTCCTGATCGCATTCCTGATCGTCGAACGCACCGCGGAGAACCCGGTGCTGCCGCTTAGCTTGTTCAAGGACCGCAATCGGGTTGCCACCTTCGCGGCGATCTTCCTGGCCGGCGGCGTGCTGTTCACCCTGACCATCACCATCGGCCTGTACATGCAGGACCTGATGAAATACAGCCCGCTGCGAACCGGAGTCTCTGCCATTCCGTTCGTCGTCGGTATGGGGATTGGCCTGGCTCTGTCTTCGCAACTCGTCACGCGCATGGCGCCTCGGGTGCTGATCCTGTGCGGCGGCGTCGTGGTGTTCGCGGCGATGTTGTACGGCTCGACGGTTGACCGGGCAATCGATTACTTCCCGGATTTCGCGACGCTCATCTTCGTCGGTGGACTCGGTATCGGCACCATCGTGGTGCCCGTGATCTTGTCGGCCATCACCGGCGTGGACGCCGACCGCATCGGGCCGCTGTCCGCCATCTCTCTCATGCTGCAAAACCTGGGTGGCCCAATTGTTCTGGTGATCATCCAGGCGATCATCACCTCGCGCACGCTGTACCTGGGCGGCGCCAAGGGGCCCGTGCAGAACATGAACCAAGCGCAGCTGCACGCCCTCGACCACGGCTATACGTACGGCCTGCTGTGGATCGCCGGAACGGCCGTGCTGGTGGGGGTGGCAGCGTTGTTCATCAGCTACACCGCTGCAGACGTCGCCCATGCGCAGAAGGCGCAGTCCGCGCACGACCAGGGCCTGGACGAAGAGCAGCCTGTCTAACAGTCCTGCGGGGTGTAGTCCCCAGCGCGGAACAGCAGTCCGTTGGTGACGGGAATGCCGTCATTGACGGTGATGTGACAGGACATCCGGAACACACTCGCAGGTCCGGCCGCGGTCACTCGAAGAACCGGCGGGGCTCCGGTGAGTTTCACCGTGCGCTCCCAGTAGTACCCGGCGAACGTGTGTCCCGACTCCTCCCGGAGCTGATTCCCGTCTTGGTAGGACACGGTGAAGTCGGCATTGCCGATTCCGATGGCCGACAACGAGTACTTGACTGTGGCCGGGGCTGCGTCGGCCGGTGCCGCGACTCCCAGGCCGAACATCGCCACCGCCGGAATGATCGCCCACGCACGCATGCGTTCGATGCTAGCCGGAGGTCCGGGCGGCGCGCCGATATGCTGTGCAACCGTAACTGACGGTCTTCGCCCGAGAGGCTCATCAATGATCACCCGGCTCTCCGAGCTTTTCGTACGCACGCTGCGCGACGACCCGGCCGACGCCGAGGTTCCCAGCCATAAGCTGCTCATCCGCGCGGGCTATGTGCGCCCCATTGCGCCGGGTGTGTACAGCTGGCTACCGCTCGGCCTTCGGGTCCTCCGCAAGATCGAGAACATCGTCCGTGAAGAGATGAATGCCATTGGCGGCCAAGAGATCCTGCTGCCCGCTCTGCTTCCGCGCGCGCCGTATGAGACCACGAACCGGTGGACCGAGTATGGCGATTCGCTGTTCCGGCTCAAGGATCGGCGTGGTGTCGACATGATGCTTGGCCCCACCCACGAGGAGCTCTTCGCGCTCACCGTGAAGGGGGAGTACAGCTCCTACAAGGATTTCCCGGTCATCCTCTACCAGGTGCAGACGAAGTACCGGGACGAGGCGCGTCCGCGTGCGGGCATTCTGCGCGGGCGCGAATTCGTCATGAAGGACTCGTACTCCTTCGATACATCCGATGACGGGCTCAAGACGGCCTATCACGCGCACCGCGAGGCGTATCAACGCATATTCGGCCGACTGGGTCTGGACTATGTGATTGTGGCGGCCACCTCGGGAGCCATGGGCGGTAGTGCATCCGAGGAGTTCCTCGCCGAAAGCCCCACCGGGGAAGACACTTTCGTGCGATGCGTGGAATCCGGATACGCCGCCAACGTCGAGGCGGTCATCACACCGGCACCGCCGGCGCGGCCTGTCGAGGGACTCCCCGAAGCCGTCGTGCATGAGACGGGTGACACTCCGACCATCGCGACTCTGGTGGACTGGGCGAATTCCGCCGATCTGGGCAGGTCTGTGACGGCGGGTGACACCCTCAAGAACATTCTGTTGAAGGTGCGCCAGCCAGGTGGCGAGTGGGAGCTGCTGGCCGTCGGAGTTCCCGGTGATCGTGAGATTGACGACAAGCGCCTCGGTGCCGCGCTGGAGCCCGCCGAGTACGAGCTGATCGGTGACGCGGACTTCGCCAAGCATCCGTTCCTGGTGCGCGGCTACATCGGGCCGAGGGGATTGATCGCGAACGGTGTGCGGTACTTGGTCGATCCGCGGATCGTGGAGGGCTCCAGCTGGATCACCGGTGCCGATGAACCCGGCAAGCACGTGGTCAACCTCGTCGCCGGTCGCGATTTCACCCCCGATGGCACCATCGAGGCCGCAGAGGTGCGCGACGGTGACCCCTCGCCCGACGGCGCCGGGCAGTTGGTGTCGGCACGCGGGATCGAGATCGGCCACATTTTCCAATTGGGCCGCAAGTACACCGACGCATTCACCGTCGACGTGCTCGGCGAGAACGGCAAACCGGTGCGGCTCACCCAGGGTTCCTACGGTGTCGGCGTCTCGCGGCTCGTGGCCGTCGTTGCTGAGCAGCAGCACGACGAGCTCGGGCTGCGCTGGCCCGCTGCGGTATCGCCGTTCGATGTGCACGTCGTCATCGCCAACAAGGACGAGGCCGCGCGGGCGGGGGCCGAGGCGCTTGCCGCCGACCTGGATCGGTTGGGTCATGAGGTGCTTCTCGATGACCGCACCGCCTCCCCGGGTGTCAAGTTCAAGGACGCCGAGCTGCTCGGTGTGCCCTGGATCGTGGTGATCGGCCGCGGTTGGGCCGATGGGACCCTCGAGCTGCGCAACCGGTTCACGGGCGAGGCGCAGTCCATTGCGGTGGCCGACGCGGTGACGTCCGTCACGGAGGCGATTTCGGTAGGCGATAAGGTATAGACATGCCGTCTTTTAAGCTTGCCTCGTTGGTCGAAAGTGATTTCGACACAAGCGATTTCGTGTATACGTTCTCCACTCCGCTGCCCAAGGACGCGGCGACGGTGTGGGCCGAACTCAATGGTGAAAGCCCGCTGCACTGGTGTAAGGCCATCAACAAGATCGGCTGGACTTCGCCGGAGCCGCGAGGTGTGGGCTCCACCCGCACCGCCAAGCTCGCACTTCCCGGTGCCGCCGTCAACGAGCGGTTCATTGTGTGGGAGGAGAGCGCCGAGCGATACCGCAACGCGTTCACCGTCGAGACGGCGACCTTCCCGGGCACCAAACGGTTCGGTGAGCTCTACGAGGTGGTGGGCACCGCGACGGGCTCGCTGTTCACCTGGAGCTTCTTCATCGAGCCGTCCCTAGGCTTCGCCCGCCATCTCAAGCCGGTGATCCGTCGCGGGCTGTCCGGTCTGATCACCGACACCCAGAAACACTTCGCCTAGGTTTCGGTCCCTCCCGGGAACGCGATACTGGCGGGCGTGATGTCGGCGGCCACCCGCCACCGCGCCGCGCGGATCGCGCTCTCGGTGAGCATCCGTACCGCGAACCCACGATCGTCACCGTTGTCGGCCAGTTCGGCGACAGCGCGCCAGCGCGCCGCCGTGTCCGCCTCGACTTGCAGCGCCAGCTTGGTGGCGTCGGAGGGGGTGTTCACCGGGAACGGCGTCTTGTAGCCGGCAGCGGCCACCGGTGCGGCCACCGAACGGCCACGCAGCTTGGCGATGCATTCCTCGCGGCATAGCCGGTGCTCGATGAGGCACTCGGTGACCAGCCAGTTGTTGTCGGGCACCGAGTGTGCCGACACCAGTCCGTACGCGTAGATGGCTGCGTGCTCGTTCGCCAGGGCATCGGCCAGCGCGGTGTCGTCGGCCGATGAGGCGGGCTGCGGTGTGGGTTCGGTTGTGGTCATGGCAGATCAACCTCGGCCGCCGAGGCGCACGAGGCACTGATCGAGGCCAGCAGGCCAGCGCGGTATCCGCTGTGTTTGGTAGCCAGGTCCATCGCTGATCTCGACGAGTCCTTGAGTTGAGTCTTGATCTGCTCAAGCTGTGGTGGTGGTGATGCCGGCGATGTGGTGGTGCTGGACGGCGGCGTGGTCGTGGTCGCGCCCGGGATGCGGGCGAGCTCTTTGGTCAGTGCGACACCGTGCGCGCGGCGGATTGCCGCGACGGCCGTCAGCGCGGGTGCCAGCTCGGCATTGGCAGTGGCCGCTGCGGCCGCCGATGTGGCATCGCGCTGGGCGAGGTCGATCTGGATGAGCAGGTCGTCCACCTCGGGTTTGGCATCAGGTGTCTGCTGGCACGCGGCGGCCACGACGGCAACGCCGAGTGCGGCGCCGCCGATCAACAGGTCGCGGCGCGACAGGCTTCTGAGCATTCGCCCATCCTGCCAGTGTGCGCGGTTGGCGCATGACAGCCCTCGCCGGGCGTAAGGTGGAGTGCTGGTCAGGACGAGAGTCCCGGCTAGTGTGTGCAAGCTGAACCGCCCGACAACTCAAGATGAGGAGCCACAAACGCCATGGGGCTGCCATCCGATGACCAGGTGATCGAGCTGCTCGCTCCCGAGTTCTCCCGGTCAGGCGTCGAGATCGAGAGTGTCGTCGTCAACGAAGAAACGGTTCCCGCCCGCATCACGGTGGTAGTCGACTCGGACTCTCCGGTGGACTTGGACGCGGTCGCCGCGCTGAGTCGCACCGCATCGGCATTCTTGGACGAGGCCGACACCGGCTGGGAGACCTACGACCTGGAAATCACCACACCCGGTGTCGATCGTCCGCTGACCACTGCCGTGCATTTTCGACGTGCCCACGGCCGGCTGGCGCAGATTCGCCTCGCCGATGGTGAGGATCTGCTCGGCCGCATCGGCATCGCGAACGATGACGGAATACAAGTGGTGGTGCGTAAACCGGTCAAGGGCACCGGCTGGACCGTCCGCGATCTCGCGTTCTCCGATATCGAGAGTGCGATCGTGCAGGTGGAGTTCACAACGCCCAACCCGCAGGAACTCAATCTGGCTGGGGCAGCCGAAACTGGAGGTGGCGCGTGAACATCGATCCCGCAGCGGTAAACCTGATGGCTGCCGATAAGGGCATCACCGTCGACGAGGCGATTGACATCATCAAATCGGCGCTGCTGACGGCCTACCGGCACACCGACGGGCATGAGCCGAACGCGCGTATCGAACTCGATCGCAAGACGGGTGTGGTCCGCGTGCTGGCCCGCGAGACCGACGAGGACGGCAATCTCATCACCGAATGGGATGCCACACCTGAGGGATTCGGCCGTATCGCCGCCACCACCGCACGGCAGGTGTTCCAGCAGGGAGTGCGTGATGCGGAGAACGAGCACAAGTTCGGTGAGTTCTCCACGCGCGAGGGCGAGATCGTCGGCGGAGTGATCCAGCGCGACGCTCGGGCCAACGCGCGGGGACTTGTCGTGGTCCGCATGGGTAGCGAGACAAAGGGATCCGAGGGTGTCATCCCGGCTGCCGAGCAGGTGCCGGGCGAGGACTACCGCCACGGAGATCGGCTGCGCTGCTACGTCGTTGGCGTATCCCGAGGTGCACGCGAGCCGTTGATCACCCTGTCGCGGACGCACCCGAATCTGGTGCGCAAGCTGTTTTCACTGGAGGTGCCGGAGATCCACGACGGCTCCGTGGAGATCGTCGCGGTTGCCCGTGAGGCGGGACACCGCTCCAAGATTGCGGTGGCCTCGAAGGTTTCCGGACTCAATGCCAAGGGTGCCTGCATCGGTCCGATGGGGCAGCGGGTGCGCAATGTGATGAGCGAGCTCGCCGGCGAGAAGATCGACATCATCGATTACGACCCGGATCCCGCGCGTTTCGTCGCGAATGCGCTCTCACCCGCCAAGGTGGTATCGGTATCGGTGATCGATGAGGCGGGTAAGGCTGCCCGCGTCATCGTCCCCGATTTCCAGCTGTCCCTGGCGATCGGCAAGGAGGGGCAGAACGCCCGCCTGGCGGCCCGTCTCACCGGATGGCGCATCGACATCAGAAGTGACGCAGATTCCGAAAATTAGCACCGAGTAGCGGTAGGTACTGACCAAAGTCCCTATCGGCACATAACTTGCATCTCATATACAAGTTATGTGCAACTAACGCGATTCACCGACCTGGGTCTACGCATTGTCATGCGGCTGGCCACCGAAGGGCCGGGCGCTCAGCTGCACACCGGTGATCTCGCCGTCCAACTTTGCGTGCCCTACACGCATGCTACGAAAGTCGTTGCCCGGCTTTCGGAAATAGGCGCGATTGAATCCACCCGCGGACGCCGCGGGGGAGTGTGCATCACGCAAGGTGGACTTGACCGTCGGGTGGGATCGCTGGTTCGCACATTGGAGCGCGACGGCGAGGTCATCGACTGTGAGGGAGCCGTGCCCTGCCCGCTCCGTCGCACCTGTCGCCTGCGCGACGCGCTTCGCTCGGCGCAAGAGGCATTCTTCGCCGACCTCGATCAGTGGACTGTGGCCGAAATCGCCCGTCCAACAATGGAAAGGAAGTAGTCACGTGCTATCAGCAGAGTCGCTGGCAGTCATCCGTCAAACCCTCCCCGCAGTGGCGGGGGCGATCGACGAGATCACACCGTTGTTCTACTCCAAGCTCTTCGCGGCGCACCCCGAGCTGCTTCGCGATCTGTTCAACCGCGGCAACCAAGCGGCGGGGGAGCAGCCGAAGGCGCTCGCCGCGTCCATCGCTTCATTCGCCGGTCTTGTGCTGGAAGGCGAAGGTGCCCAGTATGATTCGGTGCTCGACAGGATTGCTCACAAGCATGCCTCGTTGGGAATTGTTGCCGAGCAGTATCCGATCGTCTACGAGCATCTGTTCGCTGCAATCGCGGAGGTGTTGGGGGCCGCGGTGACCGAAGAGGTCGCGAATGCCTGGAGCGAGTTCTACTGGCTCATGGCCGATGAGTTGATCGCGCGGGAGAAGGCGCTGTACGGCGCCGCGGGGGTTGCGCCGGGCGACGTGTGGCAGCAGGTCACGGTGGTGCGCCGCCAGCTGGAATCGGCAGACGTGGCCGGGTTCGAGTTACGCGGGGCATCCGGTGATCTTCCGAGTTTCCTTCCGGGACAGTACGTATCGATACAGGTCACGTTGCCTGACGGGGCCAGGCAGATTCGTCAATACAGTTTGTCACGTGGCACCCATCAGGATGACTGGCGTATTGCCGTCAAACGGATCAGTGGTGGTGGTACTCCTGCGGGAGAGGTGTCGAACTTCATCTACGACAACGTCTTCGAGGGGCAACAGTTGCGAGTCTCACTACCTATGGGCGAGTTCACGCTCGACGATTCGACGGATCCGTTGGTTCTGGTATCCGCCGGCATCGGCTGCACGCCGATCATGGGGATGCTGCAAGAGCTTGTAGCCACGCAGTCGCCACGAGAGGTCGTGGTTCTGCACGCAGATCAGTCGGCTGCCGCGCACGCTTACCGACACGAGTTGGCAGATCTCGTGGGCCGACTGCCCGCCGGGCGGCTGCACACGTGGTACGAACGGGCACATGTGGAGCTTCCCGCGCACGGTATCGGTCGCATGAGCCTGCACCGACTGCCGCTCAACAGGCTATCTACGGTGTTCGTCTGCGGTCCCCGGCCCTTCATGTCGGCCGTCAACGAAGACCTGGTGTCTCTCGGCATCCCGCAGGAGCAGATCAATCACGAGCTGTTCGGACCGTTGGCTTCGGCTATGGCATGACGTGCATAGATGTAGGCGTGGCAGCGCTGGCCGCATTCTGGTTGGGCTTGGTGGTGGCGATCTCGTTCATCGAGGCGCCTCTGAAGTTCCGGGCGCCGGGTGTGACGATCCCCGTGGGGCTCGCGATAGGTCGCTTGGTGTTCCGTGCGCTCAACGCGGTGGAGTGTGTCGTGGCTTCGGCTTTGGTGCTGCTCATGGTGCTGGGCAATCTCTCCGCCGGTGTGATCGCCGCGGTGATCGCGGCATGTGTGTGTCTGGCAATCCAGCTGGTGGCCGTGCGACCAGCCATGATGAGACGAACCAATACGATCCGCGACGGCGCGGAGTATGCCGGGCGTAGCCGTGTACACCTGGCGTATGTCGCGCTCGAGTGCATCAAGGCACTGGCGTTGGTTGGTGTTGTGGCGCTCGTCGCAGCGGGGGTTCGATGACCGGAATACAGCCTTGTCATTCGAGGCTGTGGGCCGATTCATAAATAAGGTGTCGCGGACGGTAGACTAAGCCGTGATCCAGCGCGAGACTTCGGTGTTCGCACATGCCCAAACCGGTAAACCGGTACGGACATGCGTCGGCTGCCGGGGGCGAGAGCTGGCTGCAGATCTGCTTCGTGTGGTTGCTACGGATGATCGACGCGTTGTTGTCGATAGCCGCCGCAGGCTGCCCGGCCGAGGTGCGTGGTTGCATCGGTCGGCGCAGTGTTATCACCTGGCGGTAAAGCGGCGAGCGTTCGCGCGAGCGCTCCGGATCAGCGGAAACCCGGATACCTCCGCGGTCTTCGAACTTGTTGAGGAATACCAAGAGATTGGCAACGACAAACAATGAGCACACCGTGAAGCGTCGATGATGATCGTCCATCACAGCTAACACGAGGCACGGCGCCTGAAGCCGCTGCCTCGCAGACAGGAGAGCAGTGGCAGGCAAGGCCCGGGTACACGAGTTAGCTAAAGAACTCGGTGTGACCAGTAAAGAAGTTCTCGCCCGACTGAGCGATCAGGGCGAATTCGTTAAGTCCGCATCTTCGACGGTGGAAGCCCCCGTCGCGCGGCGTCTTCGTGAGGCATTCGGCGGTGGCGATAAGCCCGCTGCCGCAGGATCCAATGGCGCGCCCGCCGAGACGGCGGCAGCCCCGAAGAAGGCCGGTCCCAAGCCCGGCGCCCCTAAGCCGGCCCCGAAGAAGGTCGCTGAGCCGGTTGTCGAGGCCCCCCCTGCGCCGGAGCCTCCGGTTGCAGCAGCCCCACCTGCGCCCGCTGCGCCTGTCGCACCGGCTGCTCCCCAGCCGGCCGCTGCGGCGTCGCCCGTAGCGGATGCGCCCGCGGCACCGGCAGCACCCGCGCCGGGACCCCGTCCGGGTGCGACGCCGGGTCCCAAGCCTGGCGCTCGCGTACCGCGCGTCGGCAACAACCCGTTCTCCTCGGCGCAGCCGGTCGAACGGCCGGCGCCGCGTCCTCAGGCGCCGCGTCCCGGAGCTCCTCGTCCCGCTGGAGCCTCCCCAAGCAACATGCCCCCGCGCCCGTCGCCCGGATCCATGGGCCCGCGCCCGCCGCGTCCCGGTGGTCCACCCCGTCCCGGTGGTGGCCGTCCCGGTGGTCCCGGTGGTGGTCGTCCGGGTGGTCCCGGTGGTGGTGGCGGCGGTAACTACCGCGGTGGCGGTGCCGGTGGCGGCGCTCCCGCTGGTGGTCCTCCCGGCGCTGCTGCTGGTGGCTTCCGCGGTCGCCCCGGTGGTGGCGGTGGTGGCGGTGGCCGCCCCGGTCAGCGCGGTGGCGCGGCTGGTGCGTTCGGCCGTCCCGGTGGTGCCCCGAAGCGTGGTCGCAAGTCGAAGCGAGCAAAACGCGCCGAGTACGAGAACATGCAGGCGCCGGTCGTCGGTGGTGTGCGGTTGCCGCACGGCAACGGCGAGGTCATTCGACTCGCGCGTGGTGCTTCGCTGAGCGATTTCGCGGAGAAGATCGATGCCAACCCGGCTTCGCTGGTGCAGGCATTGTTCAACCTCGGCGAGATGGTGACCGCCACGCAGTCCGTGGGTGACGAGACCCTGGAGCTGCTGGGCGGCGAGATGAACTACACCGTTCAGGTCGTGAGCCCCGAGGACGAGGATCGCGAGCTGCTGCAGTCCTTCGACCTCACCTACGGCGAGGACGAAGGCGGCGAAGAGGATCTGGAGATCCGTCCGCCGGTCGTCACCGTCATGGGTCACGTCGACCACGGAAAGACCCGACTGCTCGACACCATTCGGCAGGCCAACGTCCGCGAGGGCGAAGCCGGCGGTATCACGCAGCACATCGGTGCCTACCAGGTCTTGACTCAACTGGACGGCAACGAGCGGCTGGTCACCTTCATCGACACCCCCGGTCACGAGGCGTTCACCGCCATGCGTGCACGTGGTGCCAAGGCCACCGATATCGCGATCCTGGTGGTCGCCGCCGATGACGGCGTCATGCCGCAGACGGTGGAAGCCATCAACCACGCCCAGGCGGCCGATGTGCCGATCGTGGTCGCGGTCAACAAGATCGACAAGGAAGGTGCCGACCCGGGCAAGATCCGGGCGCAGCTCACCGAGTACAACCTGGTCGCCGAGGACTTCGGTGGCGACACCATGTTCGTCGACATCTCGGCCAAGCAGGGCACCAATATCGACGCCCTGCTGGAGGCTGTGCTGCTGACCGCTGACGCGGCACTGGACCTGCGTGCCAACCCCGATATGGAAGCCCAGGGTGTGGCGATCGAGGCGCATCTGGACCGCGGTCGCGGCCCGGTGGCCACGGTGCTCATCCAGCGCGGAACGCTGCGGGTCGGCGACTCGATCGTCGCCGGAGATGCGTACGGCCGCGTGCGTCGCATGGTCGACGAGCACGGCGAGGATGTCGAGGAGGCACTGCCTTCGCGTCCGGTACAGGTCATCGGTTTCACCTCGGTGCCCGGTGCGGGTGACAACCTGCTTGTCGTTGACGAGGACCGCATCGCCCGGCAGATCGCCGACCGTCGCAGTGCGCGCAAGCGCAACGCGCTGGCCGCCCGTAGCCGCAAGCGGATCAGCCTGGACGATCTGGATGCCGCGCTGAAGGAAACCAGCCAGCTGAACCTGATCCTCAAGGGCGACAACGCCGGTACGGTCGAAGCCTTGGAAGAGGCGCTGCTCGGTATCGTGATCGACGACGAGGTGCAGCTGCGGGTCATTGACCGCGGTGTCGGTGGTGTCACCGAAACCAACGTCAACCTGGCCTCGGCCTCGGACGCCATCATCATCGGCTTCAATGTGCGGGCCGAGGGCAAGGCGACAGAGCTGGCGAACCGCGAGGGCGTCGACATTCGGTACTACTCGGTGATTTACCAGGCCATCGACGAGATCGAGAGCGCGCTCAAGGGCATGCTCAAGCCGGTCTACGAAGAGGTCGAGCTGGGCCGCGCCGAGATCAGGGCACTGTTCCGGTCGTCGAAGGTCGGCAACATTGCCGGCTGCCTGGTCACCTCGGGCATCATCCGGCGCAACGCCAAGGCCCGACTGCTGCGCGACAACATCGTGGTCGCCGAGACCGTGACCATCTCATCGCTCAAGCGGGAGAAGGATGACGTCACTGAGGTCCGCGATGGTTACGAGTGCGGTCTGACGCTGACCTACAACGACATCAAGGAAGGCGACGTCATCGAGGCGTACGAACTCCGCGAGAAGGAACGGGTCTAAGGTGGCCGATCCGGCTCGCGCGCGGCGACTGGCGAAGCGGATCGGGGCCATCGTCGCCTCGGCGATCGAGTACGAGATCAAAGACCCGAGGCTGACGATGGTCACGGTCACCGATACTCGGGTGACCAACGATCTGCACGATGCGACCGTGTACTACACCGTGATGGGGCAGACTCTGTCCGACGAGCCGGATTACCCCGGCGCGGCGGCCGCGCTAGAAAAGGCAAAGGGTGTGCTCCGAACCAAGGTGGGTGCCGGGACAGGGGTGCGGTTCACGCCCACCCTGACCTTCGTGCTCGACACCATCGCCGATACCGCGCGGCATATGGAGGAACTGCTGGATCGGACGCGTGCGGCTGATGCCGCGCTCGCCGAGGTCCGACAGGGAGCCGTGCATGCCGGTGACACCGATCCCTATAAGGCGTCCCCGGCAGAGGAGCCCGCACCCGACGAGGACGATGAGCGCCGTCCCGATTGAGACGGGTGCCGTGGGGGCACGCGTAGACGTAGAGGGCGCTGTGGCGCTCCTGGCCAAGGCCAGGAGGGTGGTGATCATCTGTCACGTGCACCCCGACGCCGACACTGTGGGCAGCGGGTTGACACTCGGACAGGCGTTGGTGGCCAAGGGCGTTGACGTCCAGGTCAGTTTCGGGGCGCCGGCGGCGCCTCCGGAGTCAGTGGGAACGCTGCCGGGTGCAGAACTGTTGGTCCCGCCGCACGAGCTGCGCAGAGACCCGGATCTGGTGGTCACGGTCGACAGCCCGAGTGTGCGGCGGCTTGGCCAACTGGGCGAGCTGGTTGAGGGTCCGGCACCGGTGCTTGTCATCGACCATCACGTGTCCAATGAGCTCTTTGGTACGGCGAATTACGTTGATATCGAAGCTGATTCGACCACGATGATGGTGGCTCGGTTGCTCGACGCCTGGGGAGTGAAGATCACCCCCGAGATGGCGCACTGTTTGTACGCCGGTTTGGTCACCGACAGTGGGTCTTTCCGCTGGGCCACCGCGCAGGGGCACCGGCTGGCGGCCCGTTTGCTGGACTTGGGTGCCGACGGTGTGAACATCACCCGCACCTTCATGGATTCACACCCGTTCGTCTGGCTGCCGATCTTGTCGCGCGTGCTGGGCACCGCGCAGTTGATTCCTGATGCGGTCAAGGGTGCGGGTCTGGTGTATGCCGTTGTCACCCATGATGTGTGGTCCTGTGCGCGCACCGAGGAAGTTGAGTCGATCGTCGACATCGTCCGTACCACCACCGAGGCCGAGGTCACGGCGGTATTCAAGGAGATCGAGCCCGAGCATTGGTCGATATCGATGCGGGCCCGTTCCGCGGTGGACCTGTCCGCGGTAGCGGGCACCTTTGGTGGCGGTGGACATCGGCTGGCCGCCGGGTTCTCGGCGACCGGCCCGGTCGACGAGGTGGTGGCGGCGCTGGTTCGCGCCCTTGACTGACGCCGGTAGGGCCGGGATGTCCGGGCTGGCCCGCCGAATCATCGCTTTGGCGGTGCCCGCGTTAGGCGTGTTGGCGGCCGAGCCGTTGTATCTGCTTTTCGATATCGCCATGGTGGGCCGTCTGGGCGCAGTGTCTTTGGCCGGTTTGGCCGTCGGGGGACTGGTGCTTTCGCTCGTGGCAACGCAGTTGACCTTCCTCTCGTACGGCACCACCGCCCGTGCGGCACGACTGTTCGGCTCCGGTGACCGCCTGGGCGCTGTCCATGAGGGTGTGCAGGCGACCTGGTTGGCGCTTCTTATCGGGGCCGCCCTGGTGCTCATCGTGAATATGGTGGCCGCGCCGGTGGTCCGGGCCATCGCCGCGGCACCGGATGTGGCCGCTCAGGGTCTGACGTGGGTGCGTATCGCCATCTTCGCGGCGCCCGCAATCCTGGTCTCGCTCGCCGGTAACGGGTGGATGCGGGGAGTGCAGAACACGGTCAGGCCGTTGCGGTATGTGATTGTCGGCTTTGCGGTTTCGGCAGTGCTGTGCCCGGTGCTGATCTACGGATTGCTCGGAGCACCCCGGATGGGTGTGGCGGGGTCTGCCATCGCCAATCTGGTGGGGCAGTGGCTGGCCGCGATCCTTTTCTTACGCGCCCTGCACGTCGAGCACGTTCGGCTCGGGATGGATCCTCCTGTGCTGCGCGCACAGCTGGTGTTGGCGCGCGATCTGCTGGTGCGCAGTCTGGCGTTCCAGGCCTGCTTCATCAGTGCCGCGGCGGTGGCTGCACGGTTTGGGGCGGCAGCGCTGGCGGCGCATCAGGTGGTCCTGCAGATGTGGAGTTTTCTTGCGCTGGTTCTTGATTCCCTTGCCATCGCGGCGCAAACGCTCGTCGGTGCCGCGCTGGGGGCGGGCCGGGTGTCGGAGGCCAAGTCGGTGGCGTGGAAAGTGACGGCGTTCTCGCTGGGCTTCGCGGTAGTACTGGCGGCCCTTCTTGCCCTCGGCGCTCCGGTACTGCCGGGGCTGTTCACATCTGATGCCACGGTGTTGCATCAGATGCACGTGCCATGGTGGTTCCTGGTGTGTCAGTTGCCGATTTCGGGTCTTGTGTTCGCGCTGGATGGGGTGCTGCTGGGTGCCGCCGATGCCCGGTTCATGCGCAACGCCACCATGATCAGCGCGCTGTGCGGGTTCTTGCCGCTGGTGTGGTTGTCGTTGGCCTTCGGGTGGGGGCTCGCCGGAATCTGGTCCGGGCTCACTCTTTTCCTGGTGCTGCGGCTGCTGTTGGTCGGATGGCGCACAGCATCGGGCCGCTGGGCGGTGCCAGGAACCGGCTCGTGATCAGTGCACCGGGGGGTACTGCGGATACTGCGGCTGCGGGTATCCGGCCGGCGGCGGTGGGTATCCCGCAGCCGGGTAGCCCTGGTATGTCGGGGGCTGCGCTGCCAATCGCCGAATCTGCTTGATCTGCCCCATGTTTCCGAAGAGCGCGACCCAGTTCATGACGAGAATGGACAGGAAACTCCACCATCCGGCGGCCAGATTGTGGGTCTGCGCGTCGCGGTAGGCGGCCTCGCACTGCTCAAGTGTCCCGGTGATCGTGTACGACCGGGTGCTGAACATGATCAGCATCCCGGTGTGCTTGGTCAGCCGTACCTGAAAGTACCTGGGCGGTGTGGCCGGATATTGCTGTGGATAGGACATGTTTCTCCCCCTGATCGTGTAGCTCACCCGATGATATCGGGGGTTTGCCAGCGCTTGACTATGTGATCCAGGTCACTTGCGGAGTATTCTGGGAAACGCTGGATGAGGAGGTGTTTCGAAATGAACCTTGATCGATTTGCCGTGTGGACCGGCTACTTCCTTGGACTGGTGTCGGTCACGATCACCGCGTTGGGGCTGGCGGCGTTGGCCTCCGGACATCACGGCTGGGGAATGGTCGCGGCCATCACGCTATTGGTCACCGCGGGTTTGGGATTCGCGGTGGTAGGCGGCACCGTGCATCACGACCATAAAGTCCACAAAGAGACGCCGCACCTGATGTAAGGGTCACCGCGGCGTTTCGGAGTGAAACCGGCTACTGCCGTTTGCGGTACTCGTGGCCGACCCAGCATGTCGCCGGATCGCGCTATGTCGCTTGGACCATTAGGCGTTCTGGTTGCGACCGCGCTCCATGATGGCCGCCCGACGTTCCTCAACACCCTCGGCGATGGAGTTCTGCTCGATCCACCGGTGGGCGTCGTCGAGGGCCACCTGAAGGCCGTTGCCGACGAGCTCGGACTCGATGCGGCGGTAGGAGGCCAGGAGTTCACGCACTGCGGGCTGGTTGTTGCCGGCGATAGTGGCGGCGAGCCGCTTGGCCGCCGGCAGCAGCTCCTCATGGGCAACCACCTCGGTGACCAGACCGGCGCTTAGCGCGTCCTCGGCCGACAGGTAGTCGCCGGTGAGGCTCATGCGCCGTGCCAGCCCGCGTCCTACCGAGAGCGGGAGCAGGGTAGTCAGTCCCCAGGTGGGCAGAATGCCGACGCGAGCATGGGTATCGGCGAAACGTGCCTTCTCCGAGGCGATCAGGATGTCGCAGGCCAGCGCCAGCTCCAGCCCACCGGTGACGGCGGCCCCATTGATGGCGCCGATGACGGGTTTGGACAGCTCTGGCCACCACGGGTCCAGGGTATCGGCACGGTCACCGCTGCCCAGTTCCTTGAGGTCGACACCCGCGCAGAACACCGGGTCGGCGGCGGTCAGGATCATCACGTCAACATCGTCGTCGGCGTCGGCCGCGGTGACGGCCTTGACGATCTCCTCACCGAGGGCCTTGCTCAGCGCATTACGGGCCTGCGGCCTGTTCAGCGTGATGGTGCAGATCCGGTCTTCGGTCTGCGTCAAGAGAATCTGTTCGGTCATGCGTCGATAACCTCCTTGGCGATACGTTCGGCGTGGATGGCGCGGCCTCCGAAGAGTGCCGAATTGCTAACGGCCCGTTTGTAGTACAGGTGGGCCGCGTGTTCCCAGGTAAATCCGATGCCGCCATGGCTCTGGATGGCCTTGGCGGTTACTTCTACCGCACCGGCCGATGCCACCTGCTGGGCGATGCTGCTGGCCAGCGCGGGATCGTCCAGGCTCGGGTCGTCATGCGACCAGGCCGCGTGATAGGCGGCGCCACGCACGTTCCCGGCTGCCGCGGCCATATCGGCGAGGCGGTGCTTGACAGCTTGGAACGACCCGATGGTCCGCCCGAATTGAATTCGGGACTTGGCGTATTCGGTTGTCACATCCAGCATATAGGCGGCGATACCGGCTTGTTCGGCCGCTAGTACGGTGGCGGCGACGTCGAGTGCCGTGGTCACGACATCCGCGCCCTGCCCTTGCTCGCCGACTACGCGCGCCGGAGTGGAGTCGAAGTGGATGTTGGCCTGGCGCCGGGTCAGATCGAGGGTGGCCAGAGCGTGCCGGTCGACTCCCGATGCGTTCCCGTCGACCGCGAAAAGGGTTGGACCCGAGTCGGTATCGGCGAGCACCAGAATCACGTCGGCGGTGGCGCCGTCCGGAACGTGCTCGGCGTCCCCGGTGAGCTTCCATCCGTCGGCGTCGGATTCGGCTGACACGGTGACGGCGTCGGCCAACCGGGTGCGGCCGCCAGCCAGCGTGATCGTTTTGTCACCGGAGGCCAGAGCGGGTACCCATTCGGCAAGGGCGTCACTGTCGCCGCTGGCCGCCAGCGCGGTAGCACCCAGTGCTGCGCTCGATATCCACGGCAGGCAGGCCAGTGTGCGTCCCAGTTCCTCTGCCACGATGGACAATTCGATAACGCCCAGGCCGCCACCGCCATATTCTTCGGGCAGGCTCAGCCCCACCACGCCCAGCTCGGAGCCCAGGGCATGCCAGGCGTCGAGGTCGACGGTGCCGGCGTCGGCGATCTGGCGCACATGCTCGGGTGTCCAGACCCGTTCGCACCAACTACGTACCAGCGAGCGCAGGTCGCCGTGCTCTTCGGTGAACTCGAACTCACTCATCCGCGGGGCACGTCCTTCCATGCTTTGTCGGTATCAACCCGAATATCGCCGGGTAGTCCGAGAACGCGTTCTCCGATGATGTTGCGCATCACGTCGGAGGTGCCGCCCTCGATGGTGTTGGCCTTGGACCTTAGGAATGCCCACATGGTGTCGGCGCGGCGGTCATCCTCAACGACGCGCCGCATGTCGTAGGAGGCGTACAGGGTCGCCTCAATGCCCAGCAGTTCGACGCAGAAGTCGTAGATCTGCTGGTTGAGTTCTGCACCCATCAGCTTGCCGATCGACCCCTCCGGCCCCATCGGTGCATCGCCCTGCGCGGCGATCCGCATCTGTGTGCCGTAACGGTTTCCCTCCGAGCGCACGAACAGATTCGTCAGCTTGGCTCGCAGCTCGGGGGTGTGCAGGTCGGGTCGCTGCTTCCAAAGATCTAGGGCGTTGCCGATCGATCCGCCACCACGGCCGTGGTCGAACGCCCCGCCCAGCGCGCTGCGCTCGTTCATCAGCGTCGTCATCGAGACTCGCCAGCCATCGCCTTCATTACCCAGACGCTGGGAGTCTGGGATGCGGACATCGGTGAGATAAACCTCGTTGAACTCCGCATCACCGGTCATCTGGCGCAGTGGACGGACCTCGACGCCGGGATCTGTCATGTCGACCACGAAGTAGGTCAGGCCGCGGTGCTTGGGTACCTCGGGATTGCTCCGTGCCACCAGCAGCGCCCAGCGCGCCTGGTGGGCGCCTGATGTCCACACCTTCTGGCCGTTGATGATCCAGTCGTCGCCGTCACGCACCGCGCGGGTGGCCAGGCCCGCCAGGTCGGAGCCCGCGCCAGGCTCACTGAACAGCTGACACCAGAGTTCCTCGCCGGTGAATAGCGGACGCAGGATCCGCTGGGTCAGTTCGGGCTGTCCGTGTGCGAGCACCGTGGGAGCCGCCATGCCGTACCCGATCACGTTGATAAACAACGGATCTGGCATGCCCGCCGCACGCAGGATGGTGTCGGAGACGGCCTGTAGTGCGGGCGGTGCGTTCAGGCCGCCGAGACCAACCGGGAAGTGGACCCAGGCCAGGCCCGCGTCGTAGACGGCGCCGAGCAGTTCGGTGACCGGGGTGGAGGCAGGGGGGTGGGTGGACAGAACCTCGTGTGCGGCGGCGGCGAGCCGGTCGCGTTGCGATGAACCGCTCGCGTGAAGAGCGTTGGATCCCGCGCTAGACGGCTCCGATGACGTCACTGGCATGACTTACGTATACACGCGCATGCAAACTAACCGGTGGGTGGGGCATGGCGTCTTCGGGAATGTCTTCCTACTGTCATAGGTATGTGCAGGAACATCACCGAACTACGCGGGCTGGAGCCTGCCGCGACCGACCAGGAGATCGAGGCGGCGGCACGGCAATACATCCGCAAGATCAGCGGGATTCAGAAGACCTCCGATGCCAATCGGGAAGCGTTTGAGCACGCGGTGACGGAGGTGACGGCCACGACGATGCGTCTGCTCGACTCATTGCCGGCACGTCGGCAGCCACCCAAGACAGTGCCGCCGCTGCGACGTCCCGAGGTGCAAGCCCGCATCGCGGCGCGCGGCTAGCGCGCCCGATCTCAGAACTTGTAGGCGGGCGCGAGAATGTTTGCGACCCGCCGGTTTTCCACGAGACAGCCGGGGCCGTCGGGGGAGTACTTCTGGGATGCGTAGTACAGCGACTGCTGGACAACGCCGTAACTGGTCTTGAAGGTGATCATGCAGGACACCCACCACTGGTTGTTCCAGTCTGTCGGTTTCATGATGTTGTACTCGGCCGCGCGGTGACCCTGGATGGTCGTCTCCACGCCGTCGGCCGGTAGCGAGTCTTCATAGGTGCGCCACACGACCGCCTCGACGGCCAATTGGTAGTTGTTGCGCGAGTCGTACCGGCAGCGCAGGCCCTCTTCGGGAGCGGGCGGCGTCTGGTCAAGACCTGCTGCGGCGATGACCGAGCCGGGGATGTCGTAACAGGGATCGAAAGGGCGAGGATCTGTGACCGGGACGACCGGCCACTTGATCGTGGTGGTGGCCCCCGTGCCTGCGGTGGCGGTCATGGGCGCCGTGGAGAAACGCAGCTCGATCGGTGCGCTGGTCGCGTGTTCGGCTGGGGCGGTGCGCCAGACAACAAGACCGCTCAGCGTCAGCGCCATCAGCACTATGACCAGTCCAGCCCTTCGGGCCATGCGAATCCACCTCAATCTGATCGGCCGCGGTGCGCCGAAGTCTAGCCGCGTGCCTCGCGGTCTCATACGGAACACCGAAAACACTAGAACACGTTCTAGTCTCGGAGTATCGTGACGCCATGGCACGAATTGGGAACTACGCGGACGACGATGTGGCCGGCTGGCTGATGGGTTCACCCGAGATGACGCCCGGCTTTGCGGGATTTTCGGACGCGGTCTACAACCGCAGCCGGCTTCCGATCGGGGTCCGAGAGCTCGCACGTATGGCTGTGGCCTTCGCGAATGAATGCTCCGTCTGTCAGAACACCCGCTTCGTTCAGAGCGGCGAGTTGGACGGCGACTTCTATGCGGACGCCGAGCAGTGGCGCACTTCGCCGCGGTACAGCGAGGCTGAGCGGACCGCGGCCGAGTTCGCACACCGCTTTGCAACCGATCACGTGGGGTTGCGTGAGGACGACGAGTTCTGGGAACGGGCGCGCTCGCACTTCGACGACGGGCTGTTGACCGACCTGGCGCTGTCCTGCGCGTTCTGGGTGGGAAGCGGACGAGCGCTCCGGGTTCTCGACGTGGGACAGAGTTGCAAGATAAACCTGTAGGTACATTGGCCGGATGACGCAGGAACGGGAGCCCAGGCTCTGGGCTATCAGCGACCTGCATGTCGGGCAGTCGGCCAACAAGTCCGTTCTCGAAGAACTTCATCCGGCCTCACCCGAGGACTGGCTGATCGTCGCCGGTGATGTGGCCGAGCGCACTGATGACATCCGGGCGGCGCTGGATCTGTTGCGGCGCAGGTTCGCCAAAGTGATCTGGGTGCCGGGGAACCATGAGTTATGGACGACGGCGCGCGATCCGATGCAGATCTTCGGACAGTCCCGCTACGACTATCTGGTCAACATGTGCGACGAGATGGGTGTCGTCACGCCCGAGCATCCATATCCGGTGTGGATAGAACAAGGTGGTCCCGCGACCATCGTGCCGATGTTCGTGTTGTACGACTACACATTTCTGCCGGAGGGGGCCAATACCAAGGCCGAGGGTCTGAAGATCGCCCGCGACCGCAATGTCGTGGCAACCGATGAGTTCCTACTCTCCAGTGAACCTTTCGCAACACGTGACGCCTGGTGCCGAGATCGGTTGCGGTACACCAAGAAGCGGCTGGACGATTTGGACTGGATGACGCCGACGGTCCTGGTGAACCATTTCCCGCTGGTGCGGGAGCCCTGCGATGCGTTGTTCTATCCCGAATTCTCGCTGTGGTGCGGGACCACCGAGACCGCGGACTGGCACACCCGCTACAACGCGGTGTGCTCGGTGTACGGCCATCTGCACATCCCACGCACCACCTGGTATGACGAGGTGCGCTTCGAGGAGGTCTCGGTTGGCTATCCGCGGGAATGGGCACAACGCAAACCGTATTCGTGGCTTCGGCAGATCCTTCCCGTCCCGCATTATCCGGCCGGCTATCTCAACGAGTTCGGAGGTCATTTCGAGATCACCGAGCAGATGAGGGTGACGGCCAAGCGATTCCGTGAACGGCTTGCCAAGGAGCGTGCCAGTGAGTGACCAGTTGATCGCCTCGGTAGTTCCCGATGTGCTGTCCTCGGCCGAACTCTATGAGGATCCGCCCGGGCTGGTTCCGCTGCCCGAAGAGGAACCGCTGATCGCCAAATCGGTGGCCAAGCGGCGCAATGAATTCATCACAGTGCGGTACTGCGCGCGCCAGGCCCTATCCGTGCTCGGAGTGCCCGAAGCCCCGATTCTCAAGGGGGACAAGGGGCAGCCGCTGTGGCCCGACGGGGTGGTGGGCAGCATGACACACACGGAGGGATTCCGCGGCGCGGTGGTAGGGCGAGCAGGGGAGGTGCGCTCGGTGGGGATCGACGCCGAACCGCACGACGTGCTACCCAACGGTGTGCTCAAATCGATTACCCTGCCGGTCGAGCGTGATGAACTTGCGGCGCTACCTGGCGGTACACATTGGGACCGGCTGCTGTTCTGCGCCAAGGAAACGACGTACAAGGCGTGGTTCCCGCTGACAACTCGCTGGCTTGGCTTTGAGGACGCCCACATCACGCTCGATCCCGACGGGACTTTCACCTCGCGAATCCTGATAGACGGCAAGGCCAATGACGGCAGTGTGCTGTCGGTGTTCGACGGGCGTTGGATCATCGACAAGGGCCTGATCTTGACCGCGATCGTGGTGCAGTGACCGATCCCTTGAGTCGCGCCGGCCTTGTGATTGTGGACAAGCCCGCCGGGATGACGAGCCATGACGTGGTATCGCGTTGCCGGAGGCTGTTTTCCACTCGCAAGGTGGGGCATGCCGGGACTCTCGATCCGATGGCCACCGGTGTACTGGTGATCGGCATAGAACGTGCCACCAAGATCATGGGACTGCTGACACTGACGACCAAGTCGTACGTGGCCACCATCCGGCTTGGGCAGAGCACCAGCACCGATGACGCCGAAGGCGAGGTGTTGCAGACGGTTTCGGCATCCCACGTGACCGATGAAGATATCGAGGCGGCCGTGGCACCGCTGCGTGGGAATATTGAACAGGTGCCGTCCTCGGTGAGTGCGATCAAGGTCGACGGGCAGCGTGCCTACAAGCTGGCGCGGGAGGGACAGTCGGTCGAGCTGGCGGCCCGACCCGTGAACATCTCGAGGTTCGACGTGCTGGCAGTGCGCAGGCCGGGCGATGGGCATGTCGATGTGGATGTGGAAGTCGATTGCTCCTCGGGGACGTACATCCGGGCGTTAGCCCGTGATGCGGGTGCCACGCTGGGTGTGGGTGGACATCTGACGGCATTACGCCGCACCAGGGTTGGTGATTTCACGTTGGAGCGTGCGCGCACACTCGAGGAGCTGGCCGAGGACGCGACGTTGACCCTGGACCTTGACACCGCGTGCCGGGACGGGTTCCCCCGGCGCGATCTGGATGCGGCAGAGGTCGACTCGGTGCGCAATGGACGGCCGTTGTCGGCGGCCGGCATCGGAGGCACCTACGCCGCGGTGGATTCCGACAATCGGGTCATTGCGTTGTTGGCGGACAAAGGTTCTCGGACGACATCGGTCGTGGTCCTGCGCCCGGCGAATCTGTAGCGGTTACCCGAAGATGTCGTTGTGCCAGTAACGCTTGGGGTCGCTATACCAGGGGTCGAGGCGACTTGTGAAAAGAACTCGTAGCTCTCTTATGTCGATGTTGTATCTGCGATACAAGGCAACGAATTCTGCGGGGTCCCATTCCTCGCCGATGTCTGGGTTCACGGCGATGCGCAGTGTTGAACCCTGCCCTTGATAGGACTCAAAACCAGGTATTCTGTTGAGCCACTGAAAAAATGCCTTTTCGTCGCCGTGGGAGTAGAAAGTGACACCTCGTGCGACGAGTTCTACCTTGGTATCGCTGTTACCGTCAGTGTTAGGCCAGACGTTTGCATGACTGTCGTGAGCTTCTCGAGCATCCCACTTGTGACCTTTGTCTTCCCAAGGGTCAAGTTCTGCGCTTGACCGCAACTCATTGTCTATCGGTCTCTGGCCGAAAACTTCGTTGTACCACCAACGATCTGGGTCACTGAACCAAGCTCCGAACCGCCCAGCGTTCAAGACCCGCAATTCCCTCGGCTCAATGTCGTACCGACGATAGAGTGCGACGAACTCACGTAAATCGTCCTCGTCGATAGAGTCAAGGCTTACGGTGATCACTTCCGTCCGCCCATGGCCTCCGGCGTACGACTGGACGGCGGCGATGCTGTCTAATCGGCCGAAAAATGCAGCCTCGTCATTTTGGGAGCCATAGCTAATGCCTGTTGCCTCAAGGGCTACCGTTTGTCCGTCGGTCATGGTTTTCCTCCGCTAGCTTCTGGCTCTGGTAGTGGCGGCCGAACATTGTCGTACGTGCCATCGGGATGTTGCACGTCCCAGTGCGGCCCACCGTGAGCGAGTCCTGGGCGCGGGCCGGTGGGAACCCAGACGTTTCCGCTAGCATCCTCCCAGCCGAAACCTTTGCCTCTAGGGTTCGGGTTAGGCACCCATTTGGGACCGTCCTTCGGAGGTATGAACTCCCGTGGCAATGACCCCGCTGGATAGTCACCCGGATAGCCCGGCGCCTTGGCTCCGTTCTTGTCAAATGCGTCGTTGGGCGGCTTGCGATTCGAATAGACGATTGTTTCGCCCGTAATCGTTGCAATCGACAGTCCTATGATCGCGCCGAGCCCGGCCGCGGTAATTGATCCCGCGCTAAAGGTGATGCCGCCCAACGTCGTAAGGAACGGGGGGACGCATGCCGCGAGCGCTGATGCACAGGCGTCTACTGCTGTGGCTGCGATCTCCGCACCTCCCGCGGTAGCACGCCCGCGAGTGATAACGGCGATCGCGGCGATGGCGGCTATTCCAACACCGAGAGTGCTGGCGACCGCGAACTGCATATCTGAGCGCAGCTGATTGAGCGCCGCGTAGTGGGCGGTCGTCGAGGTCGCGAGATCGCTTGCGGCCAGCCTGATTCTGCCTGCACTTGTCGAGAGCGTCGTGAGATGATCGCTGAGGTTCGGGATATCTGGGGCATGAAAGTTACTCAATGCGTTAGCCGAGAGCCTGAGGTCTGATTCACCCCGTGAGATCGCGTCGTTATCGGCAAACGTCTTCCATGCCTTGGCCGCACGATCGAGCTTGTCGGTATCACCGTCCGGGATCTCGCCGCCCGCCACCTGCGCAACGACCTTCTTATACAGGTCGGGCACATCCGACTCAAGACCTGGGCCGTTGTGTTTTGACGATGCCACACCGACGACAACGTCTGCCCCATAAGGTAATTCAGACGGGATTGTCCGAGGGCAGGCCGGGCCCGTGCCCTTGTTGGGATCGCGATTCGCTCGCCAGTCGGCTATTGCCCAGTTGTAGCCGGCCGCAATGAGAATGTCTCCCAGGCGTTGTAGCGCTCTGGCGTAATCAGTAGTCACCATCACGAGAGCGCCTGCACGTTCGTCGTAGCCGCTCGACCAAGCCTTAACGGCCTGATAGCCGCCCGCCATTCCGCTAGTTTCGAGAGTCAGGACACGGGATAGCGGCTTGAACGCGGCTTGGATGTCGGTCGAGAGTTTGTAACAGGTGTTGGCGGCCGCGTAGTACGCCGCTGATTCGACGACAACTGGCACATCAACCCCGCGTCATTCGAAGATTGGCTTCTTGGGCCTCCGAGTAGGCGCCATGAGCGGTTCGCGCGGCCTCTTCCATCTGGTTCAACCCCTCGACAAGCTCACGTGCCGCGTCCATCCACTCCTTGTGGGCCTCGGCGTATCCGGCGGCAGCGGCACCGGTCCACTGTCCGCTTTGCACCAGCTTCTGTGCGCGCGACTCCAGCTGGTCGAGGTTCTCGGTGACAAACTCCTTGAAACCCCGAGCGCGCGATGTCACCTGCTCGATGTGGTCGAGATCGAAGGAGAACTCCGATTCCACGTGGGCGGCCATTCCGTCAGCTCGCCTGTGTCGCAGTGATGGATGACGCGGTTGAGGTCTCCTGCGCATGGAATGCCCCAGCATTTGAGTCCAGCGTAGAGGCGATATCCGTCAGCGTATTCCACACTTTCGTTGCGCCGTCCTGCATTTCGTCCCATCCGGACCGGTACGAGTCCGCGGCACTGCCCTTCCAGACGCCGAACAACGACTGGACCTCGCGATCCAGTGAACTTGACCCCGCTCTCATTTGGTCCGCAAGGTCCGCGGCGAACTTGCTGAGCGCACTGACCTCGTCGATTACCACCTGCAATGGCGCATTGCCGGTTGACGTCATTACCTCGCCCTCCCTGGGTTCGATGCGGTTCTTTATGGGTCTGACGCGGCTAGTCGTGATTCGGTTCCATCTTTTCCGCGGATGTTCATGCTCACAAAAAACAGATCAATCGACCGGACGGATCCACCGGCTCGGCGGGTGTAACTCCCTGGGCATCCACATCAATGGCTGGCGGTCGGCGAAATGCGGATCGAGCTCGGGGTTCCCTGGAAAGCGGCCCTCGCCATCGGGCCAGAGGATCTGCAGGTACCGCACGTGGTTGGTCCGGTTGAACCACAATCCGAATCCGAATTCGTTGTGATACCAACTCGGGTCGACAGGGGAGAGCTTCACCTGGTAGTCCGTCACCGCAGGTAGCGCGAGGACATCCTCGAATGTCTCTCCGACCTGCAGGACCCGCCCTTCCTGTGCCTGTTTGGCAACCGCGTTGAGGGCGCGCTGCATCATCGTGATGTCGTTGACTCCGTAGATCGCTAGCTCGGGCAGACGCATGGTGTGCCACAGCCCTACGGTGTAGGCGAACGGCGGGCTTTCCTCCGACGATGTGGGGCCGATTCCCAGTGCACTCCAACCGTATTCGGTGACGCTGCCGATGATGTCACGATCGCTGTCGTTGTAGTCATGGCGGTCGCCGTAGTCGATGCACAGTAGGCACTCACATGCGACGTGGTCGGTCATTTCAATCGAGTACGACCCAAATTGATTGCGCTGCAGGGTTTCCCAGCTCTAGCTTCTTCTCACCGCTGCCCGATCTGTCGCTGTCAATTGACACCGAGATGGTTCCGGCGAAGTCTCGCCGCTCGTCGACCGTCACGCGGGCATCCAGTGCCACGCCGACGGTGTCGAAGTAGCGCAGCATTTCCGGATCTGAATCGGAGATCCGGGCCACCACGCCGGTATCGCCGTTGGCGCAGTCCGACAGCTGGCGGGCCGGGGGAGTGGGCACCTGCCCGTCAGGGCCGGGAATCGGGTCTCCGTGCGGATCGCGCTGCGGATGACCGAGCTTCGCATCGATCTTGGCTAACAGCAGATCCGAGACCGCGTGCTCGAGCACCTCGGCCTCGTCGTGCACCTCGTCCCAGCCGTAGCCGAGCTCGTTGACCAGATACGTCTCCAGCAGACGGTGCCGGCGCACCATGAGTACCGCCGCCTTGCGTCCCTGGTTCGTCAGGGTCACGGCGCCGTACTTCTCGTGATCCACCAGACCCTGGTCGGCCAGCTTGCGGATCGATTCGGACGCGGTGCTTGCCGACACGCCCATGCGTTCGGCGAGCATCTTGGTGCTCACCTTCTCGTGTGACCACTCCTGGGCGGTCCAGATCACCTTGAGGTAGTCCTGGGCCACCGTCGTCAGGTCGATATCGGTGGATCCGGCGGGCCGGTCGGATCGAGTGGGGCTCACGGGGCCCAGCCTAGCCAGGCAGCGACCTCTGAAAGCCAAGTCGGCCTTCCCGCATCTTCCGAAGTAGGCTTTAGGCCGTGCAACGCTGGCGCGGGCAAGACGAAATACCGTCCGACTGGGGTCGGTGCGTCCTGACCATCGGCGTGTTCGACGGTGTACACCGTGGCCACGCCGAACTCATCGGGCGCGCGGTGAAGGCCGCACGCGAACTCAACCTCAAGAGCGTCTTGATGACGTTCGACCCGCACCCGATGGAAGTTGTGTTTCCCGGAACCCATCCGGCGCAGCTCACGACCTTGACCCGGCGCGCCGAGTTGGCCGAGGAACTGGGTGTCGATGTCTTCCTCGTGGTGCCCTTCACCCCCGAATTCATGAAGCTCTCGCCCGAGCGATACGTGCACGAGCTGCTGGTCGAGCGTTTACACGTGGCCGAGGTGGTGGTCGGAGAGAACTTCACTTTCGGCAAGAAGGCCGCCGGTAACGTCCACATGCTCAAGAAGGCGGGCGAGCGATTCGGCTTCAAGATCGACGCCGTCTCTCTCGTCACCGAGCATGCGGTCACGTTCTCCTCGACATACATCCGGTCCTGTGTGGACGCCGGCGACATGGTGGCGGCCACCGAAGCCCTCGGCCGTCCCCACCGGGTCGAAGGCGTCGTGGTCCGCGGTGACGGGCGCGGCCGGGAACTGGGATTCCCCACAGCCAATGTGGCGCCGCCGATGTTCGCCGCCATTCCCGCCGACGGCGTCTACGCGGCCTGGTTCACGTTGTTAGGGCACGGTCCCACCATGGGCACCGTTGTCCCTGGTGAGCGCTATCAGGCGGCGGTCTCGGTGGGCAGCAACCCGACGTTCTCCGGTAAGGCCCGCACCGTCGAGGCGTTCATCATGGACACCGCGGCAGACCTGTACGGCCAGCATGTGGCCGTCGATTTCGTGGCACGGGTCCGCAGCATGGAGAAGTTCGCTTCGGTGGATGAACTCGTGGACGAAATGGGCCGCGATGCCCAGAAGGCCCGCACGATTTTGGCGCGAGGCTAACCCGCCGGTACACTTCAACACCGGTGTGAGCTGCAGTTCGCGGTGGCCCACCAGAAACATTCGACGCGAACCCCAGTGATGGAGAAGCTTGCCGTGGCATTGACTACCGAGCAGAAGAAAGAAATCCTCACCCAGTACGGGGTGCACGAGACCGACACCGGTTCTCCCGAAGCCCAGGTCGCGATGCTGACCAAGCGCATCGTCGATCTGACCGAGCACCTCAAGACTCACAAGCACGACCACCACAGCCGTCGTGGTCTGCTGCTGCTGGTCGGCCGTCGTCGCCGCCTGCTGAAGTACATCGCAAAGGTCGACGTCGCGCGCTACCGCTCGCTGATCGAACGCCTGGGCCTGCGCCGCTGACTTTGGCTTCCCCTCGACTGGGTCGATCTGGAATCTCAGGTGCGATATCCATCGTTCTTGTCGCTGTCGGTGCGGCCGTGTTGTCGGCATGTTCGATATCGGCCGCCACCGACGGCCTGACCGTCGGCGACTGCGTCAACCTCAGCGGTTCCGATCAGCACGCCAAGATGATCAAGGAACCGTGCGGCAGTCCCAAGTCCAATTTCAAGGTCTTCGCTAAGACTGCGACGGATGCGGACTGTCCACGCGATGCCGACTCTTCCTACTACGCCAAGCGCGGTTTCGGTCGCAAGAGTCAGGCTCTGTGTCTGGACATCGACTGGGTGGTCGGCAGCTGCATGAGTGTCCCCGACAAGTGGGACGGTGACCCGGTGCGTGTGGACTGCAACGACGGCAACGCTCAGAACAAGAAACGCGTCACCCAAGTTCTGCAGGAAGTCTCGACAGCAGATGACTGCATCACCGGACTTGGCTACCCCTATGTCGACCGCAACTTCACCGTGTGTGTGGAGGAACTGCCCTGATCAAGCTGCATGGCCGCAAACGCCGCAGGTGATAGGGTGTCTGGGTTGTCATGCTGGTCCCGCCGGGTAACGGGCGGTCTTCGGTAGTGGCTGCCGGGTTCGGAGCTTGCGCTCTTCGCGCAAGTGGATCATCGATCCCCGGCCGCTTCGATCGAACGGCCGTGGCCGATCACCTTCCGGGTCCACTTCGCGCTGGTACGTCCGCGCGCTGACCGCGTGATGGCACATATGCCCAATACAGCCACGTGCTGCCAACTGAGAACGTACGAGAGGTATTCCAGAACCCATGTCTGCAACAGAAATTGAAGAAGGCGTCTTCGAGTCCACCGCCACCATCGACAACGGGACCTTCGGCACCCGCACCATCCGGTTTGAGACCGGACGGCTGGCCCAGCAGGCCGCCGGCGCCGTCGTCGCGTACCTGGACGACGAGACCATGCTGCTGTCGGCCACGACCGCCAGCAAGAGCCCCAAGGACCATTTCGACTTCTTCCCGCTGACCATTGACGTCGAGGAGCGTATGTACGCCGCGGGTCGCATCCCCGGCTCGTTCTTCCGCCGCGAGGGACGTCCCTCCACCGATGCCATCCTGACCTGTCGTCTGATCGATCGGCCGCTACGTCCGACCTTCATCAGCGGGCTGCGTAACGAAATCCAGGTTGTGGTGACGGTGCTGAGCCTGAACCCCGCCGACCTGTACGACGTGCTGGCCATCAACGCCGCATCGGCATCCACCCAGATCTCCGGGCTGCCGTTCTCCGGCCCCGTTGGCGGTGTGCGGGTGGCCCTGATCGAGGGCCAGTGGGTGGCGTTCCCCACCGTCGAGCAGCTGGAGTCGGCCGTGTTCGACATGGTGGTCGCGGGCCGTAGGGCGGGCGACGATGTCGCCATCATGATGGTCGAGGCCGAGGCCTCCGATAACGTCATCGCTCTTATCGAGGGTGGCGCCGGTGCGCCTACGGAAAGCGTTGTCGCCGAGGGTCTTGAGGCCGCCAAGCCGTTCATCGCCGCGCTGTGCACCGCGCAGCAGGAGCTGGCCGAGAAGGCCGCCAAGCCTGTCGCCGAGTACCCGCTGTTCCCCGATTACCAGGACGATGCTTTCGCTGCGGTCGCCGCGGTGGCCACCGAGCCGCTGTCGCAGGCCCTGTCCATCGCGGGCAAGGCCGAGCGCGACGAGAAGACCGACGAGGTCAAGGTTGAGGTTCTCGGCCGTCTGCAGGAGGGCTTCGATGGCCGCGAGAAGGAGATCGGCGCGGCATTCCGCTCGCTCACCAAGAAGCTCGTGCGCCAGCGCATCTTGAAGGACCAGTTCCGCATCGACGGCCGCGGTGTCACCGATATCCGCGCCCTGTCGGCCGAGGTCGCCGTGATCCCGCGGGCGCACGGCAGCGCGCTGTTCGAGCGTGGCGAGACCCAGATCATGGGCGTCACCACCCTTGACATGGTCAAGATGGCGCAGCAGATCGACTCGTTGGGGCCGGAGACCTCGAAGCGCTACATGCATCACTACAACTTCCCGCCGTTCTCCACCGGTGAGACCGGTCGCGTCGGCTCGCCGAAGCGTCGCGAGATCGGGCACGGCGCCCTCGCTGAGCGTGCGCTCATGCCGGTGTTGCCGAGCGTCGAGGAGTTCCCGTACGCCATCCGTCAGGTCTCGGAGGCGTTGAGCTCCAATGGATCCACCTCGATGGGTTCGGTCTGCGCCTCGACCCTGTCACTGCTGAATGCCGGTGTGCCACTGAAGGCTCCCGTCGCCGGTATCGCCATGGGCCTGGTGTCCGATGACATCGAGCTCGCCGATGGCACCACCGAACGCCGCTTTGTTGCGCTCACCGACATCCTGGGTGCCGAGGATGCCTTCGGCGACATGGACTTCAAGGTCGCCGGTACCAAGGACTTCGTCACGGCTCTGCAGCTGGACACCAAGCTCGACGGCATCCCGTCGCAGGTGCTGGCCGCCGCGCTGTCGCAGGCCAAGGATGCCCGCGCCACCATTCTCGAGGTGATGGCCGAGGCCATCGACGCTCCCGACGAGATGAGCCCGTTCGCGCCGCGCATCACCACGATCAAGGTGCCGGTCGACAAGATCGGCGAGGTGATCGGGCCCAAGGGCAAGATGATCAACTCGATCACCGAGCAGACCGGCGCCAGCATCTCCATTGAGGATGATGGCACCGTGTTCGTGGGCGCCTCCAACGGCGAGGCAGCGCAGGCGGCGATCGACTTGATCAACGCGATCGCCAACCCGCAGTTGCCCAAGATCGGTGAGCGTTTCCTCGGAACGGTGGTGAAGACCACTGACTTTGGAGCTTTCGTTTCCCTGTTGCCGGGCCGCGACGGACTGGTGCACATCAGCAAGCTCGGTAAGGGCAAGCGGATCGCCAAGGTTGAGGACGTGGTCAAGGTCGGCGACAAGATTCAGGTCGAGATCGCCGATATCGACAACCGCGGCAAGATCTCGCTGGTTCCGGTCGGTGACGATGACGCCGCGGACGCTTCCGCCGACAATAACGGTGCGGCCGAGGCCAAGCCGGCAGATGCCGTCGCGGAGTAGCGTTCCGAACGCGGTCCGCCGCACGGTCCTTCCTGGTGGTCTCCGAGTGGTCACCGAGGCAATGCCCTCGGTGCGCTCGGCGTCCGTCGGGGTGTGGGTCGACGTCGGGTCACGCGATGAGGGGCGCAGCGTCGCCGGTGCGGCGCACTTCCTCGAACACCTGCTGTTCAAGTCCACGCCCACCCGGTCGGCGGCCGATATCGCAGAGTCGATTGACGCCGTCGGCGGTGAGCTGAACGCCTTCACCGCACGCGAGCAGACGTGTTACTACGCACATGTGCTGGACTCCGACCTGGAGCTGGCGATCGATCTGGTAGCCGACGTGGTGCTGCGCGGGCGATGCGCCAGTGAGGATGTCGAGGTCGAGCGCGACGTCGTGCTCGAAGAAATCGCGATGCGCGACGATGACCCTGAGGACCTGTTGGGGGAGGCATTCCTCGGGTCACTTTTCGGCGATCACCCGATAGGCCGCAGCGTGCTCGGTAGCTCGGAATCGATATCGACGATGACGCGGGCACAGTTGCATTCCTTTCACGTACGGAGATACCGCCCCGAACGCATGGTGCTGGCCGTGGCCGGGAACATCGAGCACGATCGCGTAGTGCGGTTGGCGCGCAAGTACTTCAAGTCGCATCTGGACTCAGCGGTGACGACGGTGGCGCCGCGCAAGGGGAGCGGCCGAGTCACGGCCAAGCCGGGACTGGAATTGGTGTCGCGCGACGGTGAACAGGTACATCTCTCTCTGGGTGTGCGCACCCCGGGACGCGGCTGGCAATACCGCTGGGCGCTGTCGGTGCTCAACAGCGCATTGGGCGGTGGGCTCAGTTCCCGCTTGTTCCAGGAGATTCGCGAGCAGCGTGGGTTGGTCTACGCCGTCTACTCGACGGTGGATACCTTCTCGGACACCGGTGCGTTGTCGGTGTACGCGGGCTGCTCGCCGGAGCGCTTCGACGAGGTGGCCAAGGTGACATCGCAGGTACTGGCGTCGGTGGTCGAGGACGGGTTCACCGCAGTGGAGATCGACCGGGCTAAGGGGGCCTTGGCCGGTGGACTTGTTCTGGGGCTTGAGGATTCAGCATCCCGCATGAACCGAATGGGCCGCAGTGAGTTGAACAACGGTAAGCACCGCACGATTTCCGCGACCCTGGACAAAATCGCCGCCGTGACGACCGACGAAGTCAATGGCATCGCGCGTCAGTTGCTCAGTAGTCCCGCCGGGGCGGCGGTGGTGGGTCCGTACCGATCCAAGCGGACGTTGCCGCGCGCACTGCGAACGATGATTGAATCCGCACGCTAGGTGACCGCCGGCAAGATACTCTTGAGCTGATGGTCGCCAACGCGATCCAGCGCGTCAGGGAACTGGTCGCTGGCAGATATACGGGGATCACGACCGCGATAATTCTGTTGTCGTGGTTGGGTTTCGCGTTCCTCCCGCAACATGCGGCCGGCCATACGCCAGCCCCGGTCACCGGGCATATGCATGGCATGGACCATGCAAACATGGCACCGATGGCCACCCCCGTGGTGCATCAGCCGGTGCTGTGGGTCGCGATCGTCTCCTGGATTGTCATGACCATCGCGATGATGGGGCCGGCCACTTTGCCCGCGGTTCAGTACGTCGAGCAGAACACCCCGCGGGGCCGCGGGCGCGCGCTCACGGTCTATGCGGCGGTGTGGCTGGCGCTGTGGACCGCGGTTGGCCTCCTCATCACCCTCGCGCTACCGATGGCCGCCAACATCAACCGATGGTGGATGTTCGGGGGTGCGCTCCTACTGGCGGCAATCTGGCAGCTCACCCCATGGAAATGTCGGGCGCTCGGCGACTGTCACCGGTCGACACCGCTGCCGCCGGGTGGATGGCCGGCGGCCAAGGGCCTCATAGGGTTCGGGGCAGTCAGTGGGTGGGCGTGTATCCGATCCTGCTGGGCCATGATGCTGACAATGGCCGTCGCGCCCTCGGCGCACCTCCTGTGGATGGTGCCGTTGACGGTTGCGGTCACGTGGGAGCGATTCACTCGGTATCCCCGCCGGACAGCACGGATTCTTGCGGTGCTTTTTGTCGTCGCGGCCGCCGCGGTCGGGATCTTTGCGGCCGTCCAATAGGGTTCGAACATGGATATCAACGGCAGCGTCGCCATTGTCACCGGAGCCGGTTCAGGAATCGGACAGGCTCTGGCTTGGGGTCTCGCGGACGCGGGCGCCAAGGTGGTCGCATCCGATATCGACGGAGATGCCGCCCTGCGTACCGCCGCAGCGGCATCAGACCCGTTAGCCATCCTCGGACAGCAGGCCGATGCCAGTTCTGTCGCCGATATCGAGAATCTCATTGCGTTGGCGGAGAAGGAATTCGGCCCTGTCGATCTTTACGCCGCCAATGCCGGCATCGCCGGAGGGCTCGGACTCGACATCGGGGAAACCGCGTGGGACCTCACCATCGACGTGAACCTGCGCGCGCATATCAGGGCCGCCACTGCGCTGGTTCCGGGTTGGCTGGAACGCGGGCGCGGATACTTTCTGTCGGTTGCATCGGCGGCCGGGCTGCTGACACAGATCGGTTCACCTGCCTACTCGGTGACCAAGCACGCGGCCCTCGGATTCGCGGAATGGTTGTCGATTACGTATGGCGACAAGGGGATCGGGGTGAGCTGTTTGTGCCCGATGGGGGTCAAGACCGCGCTGCTGGACGGCCTCACCGATTCCGATGACCCCGACGTGCAAGTGGCGGGAACGTCGATCACTGCCGCAGGCGAGGTGCTCGAGCCCGCAGCCGTCGCGGCGATGACACTCGACGCAATCCGCGAGGGCGCGTTCCTGGTGCTGCCGCACCCGCAGGTGCTCGACATGTACCGGCAGAAGGGTGCCGACTACGGTCGGTGGATCGCCGGTATGCGGCGCTACCAGCGTGCACTCGAAGAGCAGCTCAAGCCTCAGTAGCGCGGTGTGGCCCATCCAATTGTGATGTGGATCACTTATTTGCAACGGGTGTGACTGACTCGTCTCTTGTCGTA
Source organism: Mycobacterium sp. D16R24 (assembly GCF_002013385.1). Taxonomy (NCBI): domain Bacteria; kingdom Bacillati; phylum Actinomycetota; class Actinomycetes; order Mycobacteriales; family Mycobacteriaceae; genus Mycobacterium; species Mycobacterium sp. D16R24. Next base: position 83,954 of record NZ_MAEV01000002.1, read on the forward strand.
TCAGGCCCTCTGCCTGCTAGCGTTGACGTAACTTAGCGATTCGTCAACGAAGATGAGGGTGGTATCCGCACACATGGCAGTCAATAACCCCGTTGACGTTGTGGTCATCGGCGCCGGCATGGCGGGGCTGGGAATGGCGGTCAGATTGCGCCAGGCCCGGGTGGAAAGCCTGCTGATTCTCGAACAAGCACCCGACGTTGGCGGTTACTGGCGACGCAGCACATTTGCTCCCGTCACGGGCGACGAGTTGGCCGCCCAGCAGTCGTATGCGTTTTCGCCCAACACGTCTTCCCGTTCGGTGTGGGCTTCACGTGAAGGTGTGCTGTCGTATCACCGCGATCTCATCGCGCGGCATGATCTGGAGCCGGTACTGCGATTGCGGCATCGGGTGACCGCGCTTGCCTTCGAACCCGCGCAGGCCACCTGGCGGATCACGGTGGCGGGCAAGAAGTCGATTTTCGCGCGGCGAGTCATCCTGGCGGTTGGCGCCGGAACATCACCGTTGCCACCGGAACTGGACGGTATCGAGCAGTTCGACGGACCGGTCCTGAGCACAGCGGACTGGGATCCGAACTTCGATTTCACGGGCCGCAACGTCGCGGTGATCGCCGCGGGGGCCAGCGCGGTGCACGTAGTGCCCGAGCTGGTCAAGACGGCAGCGCGCGTGCGGGTGTTTCAGCGCACCCCGGATTGGGTGCTCCCACGCTGGGGTGCCGAATCGTCGAGCGTGGTCGGACGACTGTTCTCCCGTGCGTCGGGGTCCATTGCGGGACGGCTGGCTAGCCGCTCGCATGACGCGCTGCGTCGCGGTCTGGTGTGGCGCGGAGTGGGCACCCGGTTTGTCGAGGCAGTGGCCGAGAACCACCTCAACCGCAATGTGAAGGACCCCTGGCTGCGTCGTAACCTGCTGCCGGCCTACCGTGTGGGCAGCCGCCGGATTCTTTTCTCCGATGACTTCTATTCGGCGTTGCAGCAGGACAATTGCAAGCTGGTGCCGTGGCCCGTCACGGGAGTGAGTGCCGTCGGGGTGCGGTCGGCCGATGCCATGACCCACAAGGCCGACTGTCTGGTCTTCGCGCTCGACGACCCGGAGGTGCTGGTCGAGGCACCCTTCGCCATCAAGGGGGCGGACGGTTCGACACTGGACGAGCAGTGGGGTTCACAGCCGAAGGCCTTCCGCGGTGTGAACGTGCCGGGATTCCCGAATCTGTTCTTGCTCACCGGACCAGGTTCCGGGTCCAACGCGTTGGCGGGCGTTTCGCATATCGAGGCGCAAATCGACTATGTGACAGCGTCTTTGGCATTGGTTGATTCGTTGGCTTTTGTCTCAATCGAAGTGCGCCGGGAGTCTCTCGAACGTGAGCAGGCGCGTGCCGTACGACGATTCGATCGAACCACCTGGCGCGATGGTGCGTTCCGCTGGTACAAGCCCGCGGAAACCGTCGCCAGCGAGCTCTTCCCCGGCACGACAAGTGAATTCCGGCGTGTGTTGGCCGATGTCGACGCTGCCGACTACAAGATCCTCACCCAGCAGGAACTCGATTCCGCCCATTCCGCGAAGTTAGGGGTAGCCCAATGACCGCTGTACTGCCAGACGAGCTGACCAGAGAGAACACCAAAGACATCTCGAAGAACGACGAATTCTTTGAGAATGTCCTCGTCAAGATCAAGGCCAGGCAGTGGACACTGGCGGACTTTGACTGGGCCAAGCCCGGGGCCGAGACCATCAACCCCGAGCAGTTCGACGATCTCAAGCAGTTCATGTCGGATCTGGTGTGGATCGAGCACATCGGCGGTCGGATGATGGGGACGTTGGGTATCACTGCCCCGAACGACACATTGCGGGAGATCTACAGCTATTTCCACGCCGAGGAACAGCGGCACGCCAACGCCGAGATCGCACTGATGCGCCGGTGGGGCATGCTGGAAGAGGGCGAGATTCCGCCGCAGTCCGGGGACATCAAAGCCTTGCTGCAGGCGTTACGCGGGTTCGACAACCTCGGTGACCGGCGCCTCCCGTTCGTCTACATGGCTACCGTCATCCCGTTCTTCGAGGTGGGGCTCGATGGCGCCGTGCTGAAGTTCCTGTCCGGTGAGGTCGAGGATCCGCTGTTCCATGAGGTGTTCGCCAAGATCAACTCCGACGAATCACGGCACTTGGCAATCGGTTTCGCGGTCATGGACATGCTGGGCACCCGCAAGTTCTCCAGGATGCTGGTGGAGGACGTGGCGCCGCTGCTCAAGCCGGTGACCATCGTCCGTGCCGTCGGGTTGGCCAATCCTCACGTCATCCGGTTCGCGGGCTTCCTGACCCGGGTGGGTGATGCGATGCGGAACATGGGTATCGACACGATTCTGATTCAGCGTGCGTTCGATCGCTATGCGGAATCAGGGGGCCGCAAGAGCAGCAATGCCAGCCGGTTGCCGATCTTCCGGGTGCTGCGGTACCCGATCGTCAACAGCACCTACTTCACGGACTTCGATCATCCGCTGCACAAGGTGGGTCGCGCGGTGAACAAGTTCAACGACAAGGTGCCGTATCGCAAGAAGATCAAGACACCGACGTGGACCAACGACCTCACCGCCGAGACCGCGGTGTAGTCAGTGCCCGCCTTAGAGCAATAGTTCCCCGGGCCGACCGGGTGTGTCGCTCAGAGGCGGGCACCTCGGAACGTGTTCTCTAGAACAGCAGTTCCGCGGGATCGGTGAACGCCAGACCCAGGTCGTACGCGACATGCGTATTCAGCAGCGCACCCTCATGTGTCGAGAGTCCCTTGGCCAGTGCTGCATCGTCGCGGCAGGCCTGCCGCCAGCCCTTGTCGGCCAGTGCCAGTACGTAGGGCATGGTGGCGTTGGTCAAGGCGAAGGTGGATGTCCGCGGCACGGCGCCGGGCATGTTGGCCACGCAATAGAACACGCTGTCGTGCACCGAGTAGGTGGGCTCGTCGTGCGTGGTGGGGCGCGAGTCGGCGAAGCATCCGCCCTGATCGATCGCGATGTCGACCAGTATCGAGCCCGGTTTCATCTGGGCTACAAGTGAATTCGACACGAGTTTGGGTGCCTTGGCACCCGGGATGAGCACGGCGCCGATCACCAGGTCAGCGCGCTTGACGGCACCCTCCAGTTCCAATGTGGATGAGTACCGGGTCCGGATGGTGCCCCCGAATTCCGCGTCCAGTTCACGCAGTTTGTTGAGGTTGACGTCGAAAACCGTGACGTGAGCTCCCATTCCGGCGGCGATCCGCGCGGCGTTGTATCCGGCGACGCCCCCGCCGATGACGACCACGTCGGCGGGGCCGACACCCGGTACGCCGCCCATCACCACGCCGCGGCCGCCCACCGGAGTCATCAGGTGGTATGCACCGACCTGCGCGGAGAGCCGCCCGGCCACTTCACTCATCGGGGCCAGCAGGGGGAGTGCGCCGTCGGCGGTCTGCACGGTCTCGTACGCGATCGACGTGGTTTCCGACTTCAGCAGCGCCTCGGTGCATGGCAGTGATGCGGCCAGGTGCAGATAGGTGAAGAAGGTCTGGCCGCGACGCATCAGCGCGTACTCGGGCTCGATCGGTTCCTTGACCTTGAGCAGGAGATCAGCCTCGGCCCAGATCTGTTGGGCGCCGTTGATGACCTGTGCGCCAGCGGCTTTGAAGTCCACATCGGAAATCGAGGAGCCTTCGCCCGCGCCGGACTGGATGATCACCTCATGGCCACGGCGGGTCAGCTCGGCCACGCCTGCAGGGGTGGTGGCCACACGGTACTCGTTGTTCTTGATCTCGGTCGGGATCCCTACGCGCACAATCTTCTCCTGTTCAGAACTAAGTCTCATGTTCAAGTGTGAAGAAGCGTCGAGAAAGGCGCAATATTTATGTGAAAGATTCGGTACATTGCAAAAATGGCCGCAAAATCACCAGAATCTCGGTTCGACATGCCGCCCACGCCGAATGATGTTCGGCGCGTGGATCTCGATGACGTGGACCGCCGCATTCTGATGGAACTGCACGATGACGCACGAATACCCAACAGTGCGCTCGCGGACGCCGTGGGGATCGCGGCGTCCACCTGCCATGGACGGGTCCGACGTCTTCAGGAATCCGGGGTGATCCGTGGATTCTTCACCGACGTCGATCCGGCCGCCATCGGACGACCGCTGCAGGCGATGATCTCGGTGAGCCTGCAGGCCAACGCGCGAGGGAAGATCCGCACGTTCATCCGGGATATCCGTGAGCTGCCACAGGTCATCGACGTGTACTTCCTGGCGGGCGCCGACGACTACATCCTGCACGTGGCGGCCCGCGACACCGAGGACCTGAGGTCCTTCGTGGTTGAGAAACTCAACGCACAGCCCGATGTCGCGGGCACGCAGACGTCATTGATCTTCGAACATCTACGCGGGGGAGCCCCCCTGTAGATGTCGCCGATCAGCTGGCTGCCGGTGCCGGATCCTCCACGACGTCATTAGCGCTGCCGTCCTGGCCCACGATCCCGTTCTCATCCACCTCGTACACATGTGCTTCGGCGATGTTGAAGAACGTGCCGACCACGCGCACCCGTCCGGATACCACGGCCCCGGCCAGGATCGGGTGGTGAATAAGGCGTTCCACCTGGATTGCCACATTCACGACGCCGAGCTGATCGACTTCGTTGAATCCGTGCGCCTCGGCGCTGGACCGTGCCGGGTGGTATTCCTGGAATGCGATGAGGCTGTCGCGGGCGTAGTCGAGCCAGCGTCCCACCGGAGTGGTGGGCGTATCGGTCGATTCGGTCAGCAGTGCCTTCATCGCTCCGCATGAGGAATGTCCGCATACCACAACCGAACTCACGTTCAATTGGTTGATCGCGAAGTCGAGCGATGCGTCCACCGAACCATCGGCGGGATCGGTGGGCACCACATTTCCCACATTGCGGATCGTGAACAGGTCGCCGGGACCACTGGCCGTGATCACATTGGGCAGGATGCGCGAATCGCCGCAGGTAAGGAACAGCGCATCGGGATCCTGGTAGTCGGCCAGCTCACTGACATGGGGTCGCAAAGCACCCGAACCGCGGTTGTTGTACTCGTTGATGCCGTCGATGATCGACGCGCCCGCACCGTCGTTCTCGCTGCGACGCCACGACCGCCACGGCACCAAACCAACAGCGCGCGAAACGAAATGCCGCTGTGGCCGGGTGGTGTGGGCGTGGTGCAGCTTGGCGTGTGAGGACTCCACGATCATCACGGTGCCGCCCGCGGCCTCGTGAGCGCGCTTCCAGTCGGCGATGGCCTCGGAGATGGCGTGATCGACGTAGTCGGCATTGATCGCCAGCGTGACATGTGCGCCCGGGGGGACCGTGCTGAGTGTCTTGGTCAGCCGGGGCAGCGACAGGAAGCTCAGTGTGCCGTCGAGCTCGACATGCCACTGCCGTGATCCCTCGGTGCCGAACGGGCGCGCGTCCATGTGCGCCCGCATGACCCGGCCCACGAGGATGCCGATGGCCACCACGAGTCCGATGCCGACACCTTCGAGCAGGTTGAGGAACACGACACTGACCATGGTGATGGCGTAGACAGCCAAATCGCCTGTGCGCCAGGCGAGTTTCATGTGAGCCAACTTGACCAGCTGGACGCCGATGACAATCAGCAGGCCGGCGAGCGCCGCCTTGGGGACGAGTTGCACGACGCTGCTGAACAGCGACGCGAACAGCAGCACCCAGATGCCGTGCAGGATGGCCGAAGCACGAGTCTTCGCGCCCGCGGCCACGTTGGTGGAGCTGCGGACGATCACGCCGGTGATGGGCAGGCCGCCGAGGAAGCCGGACACCATGTTGGCGCTGCCCTGGCCGATCATTTCGCGATCGAAGTTGGTCCGGGGGCCGGTGTGCAGCTTGTCGACGGCGACCGCGGACAGCAGCGACTCGACACTCGCGATGAGGGCGATGGTCAGCACACCCAAGAGCACTCCGGCCCAGTCGCCATTGGCAGGCCCGGTCAGGGTCGGCAGGCTGAGTGCGTCAAAGAAGTCACCCGACAGCGAGATCCGCTCGGCCGGGGAGTTGGTGAGGACGGCGAAGGCGGTCGCGGTCACGATCGCAATCAGGGCGCCGGGGATCATCCGAATCTTGGGCGGCAGCTTGGGCCACAGCAGCAGGATCGCGATCACCATCACGCCGATGATCACGTCGGGTAGGTGATGGTTGAGGACGCCCTGGGGCAGTGCCTTGATGTTCTGCCACGCGGAGCTCTGCGATGCGCCGCCCATGAGGACATGGATCTGCTGTAGCGCGATGGTCACACCGATACCGCCGAGCATGGCGTGCACCACGACCGGCGCGATGGCGAGCGCCGCGCGGGCGATACGGCTCAAGCCGAACAAGATCTGCAACAGGCCCGCACCAATGGTGATCAGGCAGGTCATCTGCCAGCCGAACTTGTTGATGATCTCGGCCACCACGACGGTCAGGCCGGCGGCCGGGCCGCTGACCTGTAGCGGTGAACCACCGATGGCGCCGGCGACGATGCCACCGACCACGGCCGCGATGAGACCCGCCATCAGCGGGGCTCCGGAGGCGATCGCGATACCGAGCGAAAGCGGCAGCGCGACGAGGAATACGACGAGGGAGGCCGGGAGGTCGTGCCGCAGATTCTGCAGTAACGACGGCTTCGAAGCCTGCTCGGTGACGGAAGTCGTCATGACAGTAAGCCCTATCGGGATGAAGGGTCGCGGCAGCTGCGGCTAAACGCGCGTGCGCGACGAAATGGATAGATCTGCGGATGAGACGCGTATGACGGCGTCATTGCCGTCAGGGCGACGGCTCAGCGTCGATTTATCCCGATGGTGATAAGGCGTTGTCGTCCCAAATTATCGGGGGCTCGTGAGAATACGTAGCCCCGCGAGGCCAGGAGCGCCAACAAGCTGGCGCCCAAGAGCACTGTCATCACGATCGCGGCCGGAACCGGTAGCGAGGTGGGTTGCTGGCGGATCCGCGTAACGGTCGCGCTCAGCGGGCTCTTGACGTGCTCGTGGACCTCTTCCGGCAGCAGGTTCGATGCTGGCGAAGTTCCGATGACTGCTGTTCGCCAGCCGAACATCTGCCCATGTGTGGCCGGTCCGAGGAAGCACAGGGTCGCAAGGAGGGCAATCGCGACACCACCCACACGCGCGTATCGCTTGCGGCCCGACATGGGTTCCAGAGTACCAGTGCGGGCCTCAAACTGGTCGTATCGCAGCTAGAGATATGTTTCTGAGAGGAACCTGAGAGCGCGCCGTGACCCCGGCAAATGGTAGCCAGAGTCGTGACTACCGTCACAGCTGGTTGCTCGGACGACCAGGATTACACCCGATCGTTGGACCAAAAAAGGGGCTCAACCAGGAGTTGACATATTCGCCTGGCAAATCGATCAAGTGATAGACATTGCGTAGCTCGAGTGAATCCCGCGTGGTGTGCTGGTGAACTTCCGACGGTGTGGCAACACCGCCCTCCTGACGCGCGCGATTTTGGCGCTTGTAGTCGGGCGCCGCATCCGTTGTCGTGGCGTCGAGGTTTAGGGTGACCGGCGTGACTAACATCGCGACCGGAGTGCTCGGAGCGCAGGGCAAGGTTGGCCAAGCCATGTGTCAGGCCGTTGAGGCGGCAGACGATCTTGACTTGGTGGCCGCCGTGGATAAGGACGACTCGCTGGAGGCGTTGACCGCCGCCCGCGTCGTCATCGACTTCACCCATCCAGACGTCGTCATGGACAATTTGAAGTTCCTGATAGGCAACGGTATCCACGCGGTTGTCGGCACCACCGGCTTCACCGACGAGCGGTTGGATCAAGTGCGTACCTGGTTGGCGGACAGCCCGGGAACGGCAGTGCTGATCGCCCCGAATTTCGCGATTGGCGCCGTGCTGTCGATGAAGTTCGCCCAGCAGGCCGCCCGATTCTTCGAATCGGTGGAGGTCATCGAGCTGCACCACCCCAACAAGGCGGACGCCCCGTCGGGAACGGCCACGCGCACCGCACGGCTGATCGCCGAGGCGCGTAAGGGATTGCCGCCGAGCCCCGATGCGACCAGCACCGGGATCGAGGGAGCTCGCGGCGCCGATGTCGATGGCGTGCGGGTGCACGCGGTGCGCGTCGCCGGACTTGTTGCCCATCAGGAGGTGCTGTTCGGGACTACCGGTGAGACGTTGACCATCCGCCACGACAGCATTGACCGGTCGTCCTTCGCGCCGGGTGTGCTGTTGGCTGTGCGCAATGTCGCGGCCCGGCCCGGCCTCACGATCGGCATCGAGCCCCTGCTGGAGCTGTAGTGTCCGCCGCCGCCCGGATCAAGATCCTCATCGCGTTCATGTGCGCGGCGATGGTCGTCTACTTCCTGATCCTGGGCCGGATGGGTGTCGCGTTGATCGACAGCGGAAAGCCCGCGGCGATCGGGATGGGTATCGGCGTGCTGATCCTTCCGTTCATTGGTGCGTGGGCGATGATCGCCACCCTGCGCGCAGGGTTCGCGCATCAGCGGCTCGCAGGTCTGGCCACCGAGTTGGGGCGCGATCTCGATGTGAGCGCCGTGCGCAGGACGCCGTCGGGGCGCGTCAATCGCGAGGACGCCGACGCACTCTTCGCGACCGTGAAGGCGGAGGTCGAGGCAGAACCCGACGATTGGGTGGGGTGGTACCGGTTGGCGCGCGCGTATGACTACGCGGGAGACCGGGGCCGTGCGCGCGAGACCATGCGCACCGCGGTGCAGATGCAGCAGGACGCGACAGGATGAGGCGTCTGCTGGTGGTGCACCACACCCCGTCGCCGGCGACCCGAGAATTGTTGGAGGCCGTGCTGGCGGGCACGAGGGACCCCGACATCTCCGGAGTCGAGGTGGTCGCCAGGCCCGCTCTTGCCGCGACGATCCCCGACATGCTGGAGGCCGACGGGTACCTGTTTGGCACCACCGCGAATTTCGGATACATGTCGGGTGCCCTCAAACACTTCTTCGACACCGTCTACTACCCGAGCCTGGACCATGTCGCCGCCCGCCCCTACGGCCTGTGGGTGCACGGCAACAACGACACGGTGGGCGCGGCATCCGCGGTGGACAAGATCGCGACCGGGCTGGCCCTGGAGAAGGCCGCCGATGTGCTCGAGGTGGTCGGGCCGATCAACGCATCCGTGCGCGAGCAGGCCTATAACCTTGGCGGCACGATCGCCGCGATCTTGATGCATTGAGGAGACTGGCATGCCCGGACTTGCCGAACTTGCCCTGGGAGCCGCGCCTATTGCCGGAGGTGCTCTGCTGGGAGCGGTAGCGGGCAATCTCAAGCCCCCAGACTTTCGGGCGTTGATCGCCAAAGACCTCGATCTGCTCGATCGCATCCCCGAGGAGCAGACCGAACGTCGCGCCGCGTTCCAGCGCACCATCGATCAGCGGATCGACGATCTGATCGCCGGCACCGATCGGGGACGTTCACTGCGTGAGGCCGCTTTCTCCTATGGCGGCGGCTGGCGCGACATCCTGGTGTTCGTCGGGGCTGTTCTGTTCACCGTGATCTGGTGGAACGTCGAACACACCCGGACCAACTGGCTGGTCATGTTCCTGGTGATGCTGGCGTTGACCCTGGTCGCGGGGTTCTATGCGCTGCGCACGACGCTGCGCGGACTGCACGGCCTGGGTGGAAGATTGCGACATCGATCCTCGGGAACCTCGTAACCGCAGGGCCCGGTAATTCACCGGCGAATTCGAATCTGTCATATTCGATTTAGTCTGTTAAATCGGACTTCAGAGATTACGAGATATTAATAGAGCTGAATCTCTGGATACGTGGAGTATCCATGTGATGGACATAGAATAACGCTCATCTATTCAGTCCATATGAAATCGGAATTTGCCTTGAACGCGACACTACGCACGGCCGAAATCGTTGATGTTCAGCGGATGCTCTCGGTGGCAGAGTCGGAATTGAATCATCTACGCAAGTACACAACCATCTGGTACGTGGCCTGGCTGCGGGGCGACCTGGACGTAGCCGCATTGAGCGCGGCCGCGACGGCTCTGCAACGTAAGCACCCTTTCCTCGCGGCACGGGTCGATCCCGTTGGCCGCCGCTTTCGGGTGACCACCGAGCCGGTACGAGCTTCCGTGGTCTCTTTACTGGCTGAGCCGCTCGAAGATGTCGCGACACTGCCGGTGCTCTCGCTCGATGATGGAACGTTGGCGGTCCTGGTCCATCCGCGGGACGGCGGTAGCGCGGTCGCGGTGGGGGTGGATCATTCGATCGCGGATGCTCGCCTGAGTTACGTCTACTTCCACGAATTGTGGGAGCTCTACACCCGAATCGTGACGACGGGCCAAGCTCCGCAGCCGCAGCGCCAGCCGATTCCGGTGGCTCCGGAGTACGCGATGGAGAGTCGCGGCTTGCTGCGCACCACCCTTCCGGTCAAACACTGGTTCGGTGCCACGGCCTGGGGCGGTCAGCGGCAGGAAAGCCCCACTGTGCCGCGAACCGTGCTGGGCTGGAAGCAACGCTTCGACCCCGAGATCTCCGCGGCGTTGCGCACGGCGGCGCGGCAATGCCACACGACCGTGAACACGCTCATCACCGGTGTCATCGCCCTTGCGGAACGTGCGTTGATCCCCGTCGATGACGGCGTGCCGGTGAACCTGGGCTTCGAGTCGCTCGTGGACTATCGCAAGCACCTGACGCCTCCCGCCGAACTCGGTGAGATCGCCAACGGAATCATGATCGCGCGAAGTCAAGTAATGGTCCGCATAGACGATGACGCCGTGCAGATCGGCACCGAGGTGGCGCGTCAAATAACCGAGGACATCGACAGCGGATTTCTCCTGCAGAGCGTGCACCACATCGGTGACGGGTTCTTGGCGGGGGATTTCGGGCCGTTCATCCGGATCACCAATCCGGGAATTCTGCCCATCCCACCCTTGCCACCGGACCTGATCCTGGAAGACTTCGACGCTCAGCTGACAACACCGCCAACCACGATCGCCGACGGTGCACCCGGGCCGCAGGCATCCCGCTACGAGGTCTACTCCATCGGCGAGGAGTTCACCATCGTGTGCAAATTCCCCGCCGAGTCGCTTACCGACGCACAGGTGGGCGCGCTGCGCGCGGACATCGTCGCGCGGGTTGACGCACTCGCGAAACGGTAGAAGGCGCTCTGTGCAGGGCGCTCTCGGTGCGTCGGGGCCCCGGGATCGTCGGAGCCGGGAAGTAAGCTAGCTGCGTGCCCGTTCCCACTCCTTACGAGGATCTGTTGCGTCTCGTGCTCGACCAGGGCACACCGAAGTCGGATCGCACCGGCACCGGCACTCGCAGCGTCTTCGGACACCAGCTGCGCTACCGCCTGGACGACGGCTTCCCGCTGATCACCACCAAGAGAGTTCATCTGAAGTCGGTGATCTACGAGCTGCTGTGGTTCCTGCGCGGCGAGTCCAACGTCCGCTGGCTCCAAGAGCGCGGGGTCACCATCTGGGACGAGTGGGCATCGGAGGCAGGCGAGCTGGGGCCGGTGTATGGGGTGCAATGGAGATCCTGGCCCACCCCGTCGGGGGAGCACATCGACCAGATCAGTGCTGCGCTCGGCCTGTTGCGCACCGACCCCGATTCGCGCCGCAACATCGTCTCGGCCTGGAACGTGGGCGAGATTCCTCAGATGGCACTGCCGCCCTGTCACGCCTTCTTTCAGTTCTATGTCGCGGACGGCAAGCTGAGCTGCCAGCTGTATCAGCGCAGCGCCGACCTATTCCTTGGGGTTCCCTTCAACATTGCGAGCTATGCGCTGCTCACCCACATGATGGCGGCGCAGGCGGGGCTCGGAGTGGGCGACTTCGTGTGGACCGGTGGTGACTGCCATATCTACGACAACCACATCGAGCAGGTGACCGAGCAGCTCAGCCGCGATCCCTATCCGTATCCGAGGCTGATTCTGGCGCAGCGTGATTCGATTTTCGACTACGAATACGAGGACATCACGGTCGAGAACTATCAGCATCATCCCGCCATCAAGGCGCCTGTCGCGGTATGACGGGAACCATCGGGCTGATCTGGGCACAATCCCGCGACGGCGTCATCGGTGCGGATGGCGCCATACCGTGGCGGCTACCGGAAGATCAGACGCGTTTCAAGGCAATCACCATGGGGCACACGGTGATCATGGGGCGCAAGACCTGGGAGTCGTTGCCCGCCAGTGTTCGCCCGCTGCCGGGGCGGCCCAATATCGTGCTGACCCGGGATGCGTTGTTCGAACCGGACGACGCGCTGGCCGTCGGATGCGTGGACGCCGCATTGGCCGCCTCTGATGAGGCCCCCTGGGTCATCGGAGGCGGGGAGATCTACCGGCTGTTCCTGCCCTTGGCGCAGCGATGCGAGGTGACCGTGGTGGACGCCGATGTGCCGGGCGATGCGCTCGCGCCGGAACTCGACGAGAGTTGGGTGGTCGAGGACTGCGCTGGTGACAAAAGTGATTGGCAGACAAGTGCATCCGGATTGCGATACCAGTTCCTGAGCTACCGGAAGGCCGACGTGTGAGGCATACGCTGCTCCGGGTGGCCATCGTGTTGGCCACCGCGGTGCTGGTGCTCACCGGCTGCAGCCGCGTCGTTGACGGCACCGCGTCGGCTCCCGCGGAAGCCGCGGGCTGGGGGAACGGCCAGGGCGCCGGTGTGACGGTAGGTGGCGCCGGTGATGTCGCCACGGGGATTACCGTGTTCGTCGATTTCCAATGCCCGTTCTGCCAGCGATTCGAAGCCGAATACGGCGAGGAGATCACGAAGTACGTCACCGAGGGGCGACTGCAGGTCACCTATCGACCGGTGAGCTTTCTGGACCCGATCTCGGTCAGCGGTGACTACTCGTCGCGGGCCGCGGCCGCCCTGTTCCTGATCGACAACTCGGGTGCCGCGGACCCAGTGATTCTGGGCTTCATCGGTGAGATGTTCCGAAGACAACCAGCCGAGGGCATGGGGAACCTCACCAATCTGCAGATCAGTGAAATCGCCGCCGGGGCCGGAGTGACAGGCGATGTGCTGCACGAGATTTCATCTCTTCAGGTCACCGATGCCGATCGCCAGCGGACGGCGGGCAATGAGCAGCAGCTGACAGATCACGGCCTGGGCGGCGTCCCCGCCGTGATTGACAGCTCGGGGGAGATGGTTGATCCCTCCGACGCCGACTGGCTGGCCCGCCTTGTGGGAACGCGGTGAGTCGCTCGACACTGAACGTCACACAGGCGCGTCGCATCGCGATCGCGGCGCAGGGCTTCACCGGTGCGTCAGCGACCTCGGTGACCCGTGCACACCTGCGCAAGCTCATCTCCAGAATCCAGGTGCTGCAACTCGATTCGGTATCTGTTGCGGTACGTGCCCACTATGCGCCGGTGTTCAGCAGGCTCGGGCCCTACGATCGCGCGCTTCTGGACGACGCCGCCTGGACTCACAGCGCGCGCACGCCACGGCTGCTCATCGAGTACTGGGCGCACGAGGCGGCGCTGATGTCCATCCAGGACTGGCCGCTGATGCGGTGGCGTATGCGCGAGTACCAACACGGGCGGTGGGCGCGAAAGTTCGTCGAGGAGAATCCGCGCCTGGTTGAGGAGGTACTCGCGGCCGTCGCCGAGCTCGGACCGTGCACAGCCGGACAGATCGAGGCTTACCTGGAAAGGGAGGCGCCGGGCCGTAAAGGCCCGTGGTGGGACCGCAGCGAGACCAAGTGGATTGCCGAAGCGCTGTTCTCCTCGGGAGAGCTGACCACCGATAAACGCGTAGGGTTTTCGCGGCATTACCAGTTGGCACACAAGGTGATTCCCGCTGACATCTACCAGCGTGAAGTCTCCGATGAGGAGGCGGTACTGGAACTCACGCGTCGCGCGGTGCGTGCGCTGGGCCTGGGAACCGAGGCTGATATCCGCGACTACTTCCGGCTCGCGGCGGGACAGATCAAACCGGCATTGGCCGCGCTCGCCGAAGCGGGGGAAGTGGAGAAGGTGGTCGTCGACGGGTGGAGCGCACCTGCCTATCTGGACGTCGGGCAGACGATTCCACGCGTGGACCGTGGCACTGCGCTGCTGTGTCCCTTTGATCCGCTGATCTTCTTCCGCCCCAGGGTCGAGCGCCTCTTCGACTTTCACTATCGCATCGAGATCTACACACCGGCGCCCAAGCGGCAGTACGGCTACTACGTCTGGCCGTTTCTGCTCGACGGGCATCTCGTCGGCAGGGTCGACCTCAAGGCCGATCGCGGCGCCGGGATCCTCAATGTCGTCGGGGCATTCGCGGAACAGGGGCAGGATCCGTCGCGCATCGCCGGGCCGTTGGCCGAACAGCTCCGCACCATGGCGTCGTGGCTCGGTCTTGAGGGAGTCGCCGTCGGGAAGCGCGGTGACGTGGTCAAGCCCCTTGGCGGCGTCCTTCGAACGACACGGTGACCAGGTCGGCGACCTTCAGCGATCCCATCGCCATCGAAAACGGCTTCACCTGGTAGGCCCGCTGTGACACCTCTGTGGTGAGGCTCAGCTGCTGGCCGTCGCCGTCTTCGATAACAGCAAGGTCGATATCGACAACCTGAGTTACCCCGTGAATGGTCAGGGAACCGTGCATGCGGTAGCCGGCGACCGCCTCAGTGATCTTCTCGGCACGGAACTCGATAGTGGGAAATCGTTTGGCATCCAGTGTCTTCAGCGCGTTGACTCGCACGACCGCCTTCTCTGGCGTGCTCAGCGGCGTCAGCCCGCCCTCGCCACTGTCGACTCGCAGCGAGTTCACGCCGACAACAAGTTCGGCGGACGATGGTTGGCCGTCGGCTTCCTCGACGGAGATGGTCCAGGAGTCCATGACGATGGAGAGACGGTGGCCCATACGTGCTGCGCGTCCGGCGACGCCGGTGCGCAGGGTCAGCGTGCCGTGCTCGGGTCCGAGCGTCCAGGAACTCACCGGCCGATCGTAAAGGTGCCGTCTAGCGTGCCGGCGGGGAGCCGACCGGCAGCGGTTTGCGCCACTGATCGGCATGCACTTCGATCCTGGTCTTCCCCGACCCGGACCACGATGTGTTGAGGCCGAAGTGCTGGGCCAGCTGCACAATTCGGCGGCCGACGGTGGCATCGGTACGTTCGTGAACCTGGGCCTCGGCGCTCGGATCGCTGCGCTGATAGGCCTCCAGCAGGTCTGTCGGCAACCCGGGGTGCGCGCGAAACGCGCTGTACCCCAGGTAAAGAATCGGATTGTCGTCGGCCAGGCGCAGTGCATCCTGCTCGTGGAAATAGGTGTACGCCCACTGCTGGTAGCGGTACCAATCAGGCGGATCCGGATTGATGGTGCGCTCGAAGTCGATCTCGGAGGTGGCGCAGGTTCTGCAGCAGGCGAAGCACATGCGCGCGAGGATGCCCTCGGATTCCAGGTGGGCGAACGTGTACTGGAGCCGGCCGTAGTCGCCGGTGTTGGCCCACGTCGCCTGTTCGGCGAGACGTTCGTTCCACATCTGCCGCACCAGTGCCGCGGCCTCGTCGGGATCGACCTGCCCGGAATCGTCCACCCACTCGGCGACAGACTCTTCTATCTGGTCCCGCGACCAGAAGCCGGCGATGAGGTATTGGCGGATGAAGACTCGCAGCTCATCTCGATCGCCGGTTTGCCATTCGAGGATGCGCACACGTCAAAGTTAGCTGGGGAAGTTGCCGAATGCATATCGAGAATGATGGCGGGCCTGTGCTGGTGATTGGTCGGTCACGACCGCCGATAGGGTGTGGCGCGTGGCAGAGATAGTGCCGCTGCGCGTGCAGCTGATAGCGAAGACCGACTTCATCGCACCTCCGGATATCGACTGGAGTACCGATGCCGACGGCGGCCCGGCGCTCGTCGAATTCGCCGGCCGGGCCTGCTATCAAAGCTGGTCCAAGCCCAACCCGCGCACCGCCACCAACGAGAGCTATCTGCGCCACGTCATCGAGGTGGGACATCTCTCGCTGCTCGAGCACGCCTCGGTCACCTTCTACATCACGGGAATCTCCCGTTCGTGCACGCACGAGTTGATCCGCCACCGCCACTTCTCCTACTCGCAGCTCTCGCAGCGATTTGTCCCCGAGGCGGACTCCAACGTGGTGCTACCGCCTGCTGTCGAGGATGACCCCGAGCTGGTGGAGCTGCTGCGTAAGGCCACCGATGCCAGTCGTGCGGCTTACGTCGAGCTCCTGGAGAAGCTGGAATCCAAGCTCGCCGACGTCCCCAACGCCGTGTTGCGGCGCAAGCAGGCGCGACAGGCGGCCCGGTCGGTGCTGCCCAACGCCACCGAGACCCGCATCGTGGTGACCGGGAACTACCGGGCCTGGCGACACTTCATCGCGATGCGCGCCAGCGAGCACGCCGACGTGGAGATTCGCCGGCTGGCGATCGCCTGCCTGCGCCAGCTCGCCGACCTGGCGCCGTCGATCTTTGGCGACTTCGACATCGCAAACCTGGCCGATGGCACCGAGGTCGCGATCTCCCCGCTGGTTTACGAGGGATAAGACACACGGGTCACGGCATATTCACTTGGTCGCGGCGGGTATTCTCATGCCGTGACAGCAGGTGAAACAGTGGCGCGGCTCGGC
Source organism: Mycobacterium sp. D16R24 (assembly GCF_002013385.1). Lineage (NCBI taxonomy): Bacteria > Bacillati > Actinomycetota > Actinomycetes > Mycobacteriales > Mycobacteriaceae > Mycobacterium > Mycobacterium sp. D16R24. The sequence continues at coordinate 100,503 of NZ_MAEV01000002.1, forward strand.
ACCGTGCTCACCGCGATGGTGACCCCTTTCGATGCCGATGGCGCCCTTGACGTCGATACCGCGGTCCGGTTGGCCGCGCATCTGGTCGACGCCGGGTGCGATGGGCTCGTACTCTCCGGCACCACCGGCGAGTCTCCCGTTACGTCCGACGCCGAGAAGCTGACCCTGCTGCGCGAGGTGGTGGCCGCCGTGGGTGACCGCGCACGCATCATCGCGGGGTCCGGCACCTACGACACCGCCCACAGCATCAAGCTCTCCCGGGAATGCGAGGCCGCCGGGGCCGATGGGTTGCTGGTCGTCACGCCCTACTACTCTCGGCCCTCGCAGGCAGGGCTGCTGGCACATTTCACCGCAGTCGCCGACGCGGTGAATGTGCCCGTCATCTTGTACGACATTCCGCCGCGCTCGGTCATCCCGATCGACTTCCATGTCATCCGTGAGCTCGCCGCGCACCCGAACATCGTGGCGGTCAAGGATGCCAAGGGCGATCTGCACGGTGGTGCCCAGATCATCGCCGGTACCGATCTCGTCTACTACTCCGGTGACGACCCGCTGAACCTGCCCTGGTTGTCGGTCGGAGCGGTCGGATTCGTCAGCGTCATATCGCATTTCGTCGCGGGGCCGCTGCGTGAGTTGCTGGCCGCCTACAACGCCGGCGACGTAGAGACAGCCCGCAAGCTCAATGCGCAGGTTGCGCCGGTGACCGAGGCCTGTAGACGTCTGGGTGCCGTGGGTGCCATCAAGGCCGGGCTTCGGTTGCAGGGCATCGAGGTTGGCGATCCTCGTCTGCCGAATGTCCCGCCGAGCGCGGAACAGATCGAGGGATTGGCCGCGGATATGCGCGCTGCCGGGGTGCTGTAGGTGGCTCTAACACCACCCGATAACCTGCGTGCGCCCGGACCGCTCGCCGAGGGCGCGCTGCGGGTCACGGCACTCGGCGGTATCAGCGAAATCGGCCGCAACATGACGGTTTTCGAGCTTCGCGGCCGTCTGCTCATCATCGACTGCGGAGTGCTGTTCCCGGGCCATGAAGAGCCCGGCGTGGATCTGATCCTCCCGGATATCCGACTTATCGAAGATCGTCTCGACGATGTCGAGGCGCTGGTCCTCACGCATGCGCACGAGGATCACATCGGGGCTATCCCGTTCCTGCTCAAGATGCGCCCCGATATCCCCGTCGTCGGCTCGGCGTTCACGCTGGCGCTGGTGGAGGCCAAGTGCCGGGAACACCGCATCACCCCGCGGTTCGTCAAGGTCGCCGAGGGGGAGCGGTCCACCCACGGCGCCTTTGAATGCGAGTACTTCGCGGTCAACCATTCCATTCCGGACGCCCTCGCCATCGCCGTGCACACCGAGGCAGGGACCGTCCTGCATACCGGCGATATCAAGCTCGATCCGCTGCCCCCGGACCGCCGCCCGACCGACTTGCCCGGACTGTCCGGGCTGGGCGATCGGGGAGTCGACCTGTTCCTCGTCGACTCCACCAACTCCGAGATTCCCGGGGTGGGCCCGTCGGAGAGTGAGATCGCTCCGACGCTCAACCGGCTCATCGAGACCGCCCGCGGCCGAGTGATCATCGCGTGTTTTGCCAGCAATGTGGCCCGAGTGCAACAGATTATCGACGCCTCGGTGGCGCACGGCCGCCGCGTCGCATTGGTGGGCCGATCGATGGTGCGCAACATGGGCATCGCCCGCGATTTGGGCTTCCTCGATATCGACGACCGCAATCTCATCAACGTGGAAGTCGCGAACGAGCTTGCACCGCAACGGGTTGTGATGATCACCACCGGTACACAGGGTGAGCCGATGGCTGCGCTCTCGCGGATGGCGCGGGGCGACCACCGCCAGATCACACTCACCACCGATGATTTGGTCATCCTGTCCTCGTCGTTGGTGCCCGGAAACGAGGAGGCGGTCTACGGCATCATCGACTCTCTCGCGAAGGTGGGCACCCGGGTGGTAACGAATACCCATGCGCGGGTCCATGTTTCGGGCCATGCCTACGCGGGAGAGCTGCTCTATCTGTATAACGCGGTGCGGCCACGCAATGTGATGCCGGTGCACGGCACCTGGCGGCATCTGCGCGCCAATGCTGGGCTGGCCGTCAAAACCGGTGTGGACGATGACCGAATCGTGCTGGCGGAGAATGGTGTGAGCGTCGATCTGCACAACGAGCGCGTTCGCATCTCCGGCCGTGTACCGGTGGGCAAGATGTTTGTCGATGGTCTGGTCGACGGTGACGTATCCGATGTCACTGTGGGGGAGCGCGTGGCCCTGGGTGGCGGTGGGTTCATTGCGATCACCGTCGCGGTGCGTAGCGACGGGCGTGCCGTCGGCAGGCCGCAGCTGTTCTCACGCGGCTTCTCAGATGATGCCAAGGCACTCGACCCGGTGACCGAACTCGTCATCGCGGAGTTGAATTCGCTTGCCGAACAGTCGGTTACCGATACCGGACGCATCGCGCAGGCTGTGCGGCGCGTGGTGGGCAAGTGGGTCGGCGAGAAGTACCGCCGCCAGCCGATGATCGTGCCAACCGTGCTGACCGTCGGCTAGATCTTTTCGGCGAGCACAGTCCGTTCCAGTTCGGTGGTCGAGAGGTCACGTCCAGCGGGTGTCAGGTAACGCTCCTGGAACTCGGGACCGCTGACATCCTCGACGACCCGCCAGCCGTACTCGCCGAGCAGGGGTGCCACCGCATCGGGCGCGAGACCGAACATCCATACCTGGCTGCGTAGACGAAACCTCTTGTACAGGATCGTGTTCCCGTACAGGTTCGAGCCATCGATGAAATCGCTTTGCACGTAGGTGAAGGCGAGACGGCTGCCCGGTGCGGCCGTGCTCAGGTAGTCCAGTGTGGACCGGACCGCCGGTTCGGGAAGGTATTGCGTGACGCCCTCCCAGATGAAGAAGGTGCGTGCGGTGACGTCGTGCCCGGCCCGGTGTAACGCGTCGCCCAGGTTGTCGTGCTGGAACTCGACGGGAACAAGGAGCACCGACGGCGGCAGTGCGCCGACTGCCTTCTGGATCGTGCGCCGCTTGGCCGCGATGTTTACCGGCTGATCGACCTCGTACACCGGTATCGGTGAGGTTCGGGCCAGTCGGCATCCGCGGGTGTCCATTCCGGCGCCCACATTGACTACCGATTCCACTGAGTCTGCCCATGAGGCGAGTTGGTCATCGATGTAGCGCTTACGGCACACGAATATCGACCAGGCGCCCCGGCCGCTTCGCTCTGCCAGCCTGATCAACAGGTTGCGCAGCGTCGTCCAGGCTGTGACACGGACAAACCAGCGCAATCCGGCGGGCAGGATTGCGGCGGCCAGATCGTCATGGACGATCCGGGACCCGCGCGGTTCATGCTGCTCGATCGCCGCGATGGCCATGGGGCCGTACGCGGTCTGTGCTGCCGGGTTTGTCCGTGCCATGTCTAGCGCCTGTTGGTGAATCCAGCATCGACCGGGAGTGCGACACCCGTGACATACCGGGCGTCCTCCGATACCAGCCATGCCACCGCGTTGGCCATATCCTCCGGCGGCATGAGAACTACCGGCAAGGCATGCCCGGTATCGGACATGCCTTCGGGCGCGCCATTGGAGAACAGCTCCTCGGTCACCGGATTTACCAGCATGGGCGTCGCGACACCGCCCGGGTGAATCGTATTCACCCGAATATTATGTGGCGCAAGCATGTTGGCATAGGACCGCATGAGCCCGACCAGCCCGTGTTTGGCGGCGGTGTAGGCCAGCCCGCCCGGGGTGTTCATCACCATGCCGGTCAGTCCGGCTACCGAGCTGGTCAGCACGATCGAACCGCCGGCGCCACGGTCCACCATCGACGGTCGGGCCACCTCGACTGTGTGATAGACGCCGGTGAGGTTGACGTCGAGCACATCGGTCCAGCCCTGCTCGCCACTTTCAGGAGTGAGAGTGGCAATGCCGGCGTTCGCGACCACGATGTCGACCGGCCCGAGGGCCTGGACGCCGGCATCGAAGGCAGCCTGCAGTGCATCCCGGTCGCGCACATCGGTCTCGTGTGCCGAGATGGCACGCCCCAGGGCGCCGACCTCCTTGACGGTGAGGTCCAGATCCTCGGTAACGGCCATCGGGTATTCGACCGAGGGGATCTGTGCGCAAATATCGACCGCGATGATGTCGGCTCCCTCAGAAGCCAGCTTGATCGCGTGGGCGCGGCCCTGCCCGCGGGCCGCGCCGGTGATAAAGGCGACCTTGCCGTCGAGCTTGCCCATATCAGTGCGTCAGATCACCCTTGGCGGGATCACCCGCTGGAAGTGCTTCGGCAACAACAATTTCCGGGGCTTGACCGAGCAGTGGGCCCAGTTTGCCGAACAGTGCGGTGAGGGCGGGCGCTTTCCCGTGCTCGGCCAGCGTCTCGTTGCTCGCCCAGGACTCCACGAAGACGAAGCGATCATGGGCCTCGTGTAGCGAGTAGAGATTGCAGCCCGGCTCGTCGTGGACCTGGGGGATGGTCTCGAGCAGCGCGGCACGGACCTCGTCGCGCTTGTCCGGCTGGGGATACAGGAACGCCACCACAGTGGGCATGGAACACCTCTCGTCGTCGGGAGTCGATCGAATTCCACCGTACCGAAACAGTGCCGAGTGCCCGTCGGTCGATAGGCTGTGCGGGTATCAAGGGAGGGACATGACCTATCAGCACCCTGTGGCCGGGCCACCGATCCGCACCGAGGTTGTGCTCACCGAGGATGGACGAGGCAACCTTACGAAGGGCGCGCTCCGTACAGTCGCACGATCGTGGGGCGTCTGGATTCTGCTCGTTGGGGCCGTGCTGTACGTCGCGTTCTTCTTCGTGTTTGTTGGCGCTCCCGCCGGTCTGGTGATCCTGATCGTCGTGGTCGCGGCGGCAGCCCTGATCGCGTCGAGGATTCGATCCCGTACTCGGCTGTCCATGCAGGCGATCCCGCCCGGGACGGTGCAGCGCGCCGAGTTCGGAGCGTCGGACTTTACGTACTGGGTACTGCGTCCTACGACGAATGCTTTACTCGGGCAATCTTTTCTGACCACTCGGCTCATGGTCTTGCGTGACTACGCCGAGATCAAGAACGTCGTGGTGAACGACAATGCCGTGGGAATCTTGTTCTCGGCCCGGCCGGGAACGCGTGAAGCCTTCCCCCGTGCGTTGTTTCCCGACGAGGCGCTGGCACTGATGTCCCGCTACACCAAGGTCACCGGGAAGTGGTCGCCTCTACCGGCACCGACGAATTGACCCAGACGGAGTACTCGTCGAGTGCGGCATTGAGACGCTCGCGATCAACGCGCGTACCTATCTGCTGGGCACCGACCAGGACACTGAATCCGATGCGGGCCAGGGTGTCCGCTCGGTCCGGTTCGAACCCGGCCTCGATGTAGTGCTTGGTGAGATGCTTGTGCCGTACCTGGTCCACGCGGTGCTGTGCCGCAGCGACGTAGCGGTCCTCCATCGCCCAGGCGCGAATTGCCTTCTCCACCTCGTGATCTGCATCGCGCGCGGCCTGTTCCAGTACGGCCAGCCGTTCCCGCGGGTTGGCCACCTCGTCGATGCGTCGGCGTTGTGCGGTAGTGACGTCGTTTTCCCAGTAGTCGATGACGGCGTGGTAGAAGCCGACGCCGCTGCCGAAGTGGTGGTACAGCGAGCCTGTTGTCACGCCGATCCTTCGGCATACAGCCGTCGTGGTGAGTGCGGGTTTTCCGCTCGCAGCCAATAGTTCGAACGCTGCAGTGAAGTAGTCCTGGCGGGAGACCTTCTCGGTCATGCATCCGACCATAGATGAATCTACGGGTTAGGGGAAGAGGAAAGTAAAAGGTAGCTGCGTCTGACTGGAGAGATTTCACAGTTAACAATTTGTGTATGATTTCCTATGTGGTACTGCACGCGAAATGCGTAGTGCAGCGATACTGGGAAACAGGGGAGGTGCAAACGATGTCGCAGAAGTGGTTTGCGATGGTGGGCGCGGTAGCAGGTTTGGCGATGTCAGTGGGGGCGGCGTTGCCCGCTGCGGCGGACCCGCCGAAGAATCCGTACCCGGACACCAGCAAGTACGCCAAGCTCGATTTCGAGGGGTTCCGTATCGCCGACAAGCCCGGCCTGTGGTTCTCTACCCCATTCGGCCTGGACTGTGGGATATGGGAGGACAGCAGCTTCGGATGCACCGGTGCAATTCCGGGTGCTCCCGGCGGCGCCAACCAGGTTGGCTGGTTCAAGGGAGAGTCGGCGGCGCACTTCGATAACACTGGGCAGCCGAGGTTCTCGTCGGGGCAGGCTCAGCGTGTGTTGCCTGCTAACAATTACATCGAACTCGGTAGCACACGTTGTGCCACGACACCGGAGAACAATGTGTACTGCACCGGGGGTGGCAACTATGCGAGTTACTCGAGCCAGTTCATGGTGTCACCCGGCAAGACCTGGCTGGGAGCCCAGAACTAGGCGCTGACACGTGGGGCGTGCGGCACCGGGCACCCTGCCGGTGTCGCCGCCGTCGCGTCATGGTGGGTGTATGAGGTGTCGTGCATGCCGCCGAGCTTGGCCAGCGCCTGATTCATAACCGTCGCCGACCACCACAGCAGCTCGCCATTGCGTTGTTGTGCACGGCGTTTGGCGCCAGGAAGGCTGTCGGTCAGCCGGCGCAACTGGACGTTGGCGTGCACCGCGGCACCCGTCAGCCAGGTCCACGGCTGTAGTCGGGCGTCGCGTAGGGGAGTGGCGCGCACGAGTGCCCGCACCAGATCTTCACCGCCGTAGTACGCGGCGATACCGAGAACCGGAGTGAACACCAGTCGTCCAATGCGCCCCGCTACTCCCTTGTCGACGAAGCCGAATGCCGCACTCATCATCGCGTCGGTCCATTCGGAGGGGCCACCGGCATAGGCGACCATGTAGTCCATCGTCTCCATCCCCTCGGCCACGGATTTGGGAATCAGTTCCTCGGCCACACCGAACACGTAGGCGATGTACGCCCAATACATCACGGCGGCTTCAAGATCGGCCATGCTGCGGGTGCGCCCGTGTTGATGGTCGATCAGCGGAGGGATGAGCCCAAAGGTCATCGCGGCACCCATCGTCATGGAATTGGAAATCGGGTTGCCGTGGTGGGCGAATTGTTCGTCGCCCCAGGAGCGTCGGAGTCCGGCACGAACCTGTGCGTGCATCAGACGTACCAGGACGGTGTCCTTGAATGGCTGCGAAAAGCGTTCCAGAGCACCGCGATAGGTCATCTTGCGAAACCATGCGGTGGTTTCCAGGTTGCGGCGCAGGGTGTCGTTGACGAATCTGCCGGTCGCGCCGGTGGCGTAGGCGACCTCATCGCCCACAAACGTGCCGAAGGTGTCGCCGAAGCCCATCCCGAACTTGGCCGCCAACGAGGAGTTGTTCCATAGCTGTCGCCCGCGTTCCCAGAGCGCGGCGTCGTACCACGCAGGTGGGTTGTCGAGCTGGTCGAACAACGCGACGAACTCCGCCGGCGGATTCTCGATCGACTCGATGCCTTGATCGAGGGCCCGGGTGAGCATCGCCCGACCCTGGCGCGCCGGCATCTTGCGGATGCGGTCCACGACCGCATCCATCAATTCGTCGCCCTGCCAGAGGTGATCGGCGAGCAGCCGGGTGCGCGGCGTCTCCCTGGGGACCTCATGGAAGTCCATCCACGGCGTCAGGATGTCCTTGCGGGACTGGGTCCACATCGCATCGAATCGCAACCGCGCAGGTGCCGGGCGTAGAGCCATGCCCGCCCGCCAGTAGTAGTCGTTCGGATGGGTGCTGACTGTCGATAGGGCGTCGTTGCCACTCATGGGCACAGGCTAGCGAGCACTGAGGCATGTTGGCAACACTCATTGTCAAGTGTCTGGCTGGTTTTCCCTCACGGGGTTGATCTGATCAATAGAATCGGCCTCGCTATTTTGCTGACTTGGTAACCACGAATATCGGGAGGGGTTGGAATGCGGCTGCTGACTCGGTTGGCGGGCATCATCGCGCTGGCACTGGGACTTATCGTCCTATCGGTGTCCTCCGCGATGGCGGATCCGGACATCTCGGGGGACCCGAATCCGTATCCCGACGTCAACAACACCACCAAGTTCAAGCAGGCCGACTTCGAGCAGTTCCTGCGTGACGACACCGACGGGGCCTGGTTCGCGACGCCCCGTGGGTTGACCTGTGCCATCTGGATCGACGGCAGTTTCGGCTGCAACGGTTCGTTCCCCGGGGCGCCAGCTGGGACGAACCAGGTGGCCTGGTTCCCGGGCGATTGGCGTGCCCATTTCGACACCACCGGAGAGTCCCTGTTCACTCCGGCGACGCGTCCGCCGGTGCTCACGCCGGGTAACTACTTCAATTACCGGGCGGTCAAATGTGCCGTCACCAAGGACGAGGGCGTCTACTGCTTCCGGGGTCATTCAGCCAGCAGTTACAACGGCGATCAGTTCTACATCGCGGCGAATCAATCCTGGCTGGGTGAGACCAAGCCGCGTCCCGACCGCTAAGCCGGGTTTCTCAGGTCACGAGACTGTCTCAGGGTGGCCTCGCGTAGGTGACAAAACATTTGCTTACTAGCGGTTTTAGCCGTGTTGCAGATGGTGCGGATGTGGCTGTTGCGACTAGGCTGTCGCCATGGCGAGTAAGACTGTCAGCCGTTCGCGCGGCCGGACCACCAAATCGGGACCCCGGTCGCGCAACACCACGCCGACCCGTCGTCCGGCGCCGCGCCGCCGCAATCAGCGTCGTAGCCAGCACTGGACGACGCCGTTGGTGGCGTTGGGTCGCGGGGTGCGCACCGGGTGGCATGCCTGCGCCCATGGTGTCGGGTCGTTGTTCCGGTCGGTGGGCCGCGCTCACGACATCGAGCATGGACATCGGCGCGACGGCATCGCGTTAGCGTTGCTGGGCCTGGCGTTCGTGGTGGGCGCGAGCTCTTGGTTCCACGCCGCCAAGCCCGTTGGTGGCTGGATCGACGATGTCTTCCGGGCGGTGGTGGGCTCCGGTGTGGCGCTGGTTCCTGTCATCGCGCTTGTCATTGCCGTGTTCTTGATGCGCACCGAGCCGAACCCGGAGGAGCGTCCGCGCCTGCTGCTGGGCTTCGCCATGGTCGCGCTGCCGATCCTCGGCCTATGGCACCTGTTCGCGGGTTCCCCCGATTCCCCCGAGGGGCGCTCGTCCGCGGGAGGATTCGTCGGTTTCGTGATCGGCGGACCGCTCGCGCAAGGCCTTACCGCGTGGATCGCCGCGCCGCTGCTCGTGATGGCAATCGTTTTCGGCGTGCTGTTGCTGACCGGCACCACGATCCGCGACATCCCGGACACCCTGCGAAACATGTTCTCGCCCCAGGAGTACGACGAATGGGACGAGGAGGACCCGGACTCGGATTGGGACGAAGAGGATCTCGAGCCGGAAGATGACTATGAGGCGACTCGCGAATTCAAGCGCGGGACAACGCCGATGGAGAACTACCCGCTCGAGGAAGAGGCAGCTGCGGCTCCCGAGCCTCCAGTCGCGACCGTGCCCAAGCCGGTGCCCGCGGTCAAGTCGACCAAGAAGTCCAAGCCGAAACCACAGATGCCCGTTGTCGACCGGGTGATCGAGGGCCCTTACACCCTGCCATCGCTGGATCTGCTCATCGCGGGAGATCCGCCGAAGGAAAGTAGCGCGGCGAACGACGAAATGATCGCCGCGATCACCGGGGTTCTTGAGCAGTTCAAGGTCGATGCCGCGGTCACCGGATTCAATCGCGGCCCCACCGTCACCCGCTACGAGGTAGAGCTCGGACCCGGCGTCAAGGTGGAGAAAATCACCGCCCTGCAACGCAATATCGCGTACGCGGTGGCCACCGACAGTGTGCGCCTGCTCGCACCGATCCCTGGCAAGTCCGCGGTGGGCATCGAGGTGCCGAACACCGACCGGGAGATGGTGCGGCTGGCCGACGTGCTGACCGCACCCGAGACCCGCAGGGATCACCATCCGCTGTTGATCGGCCTGGGCAAGGACATCGAGGGCGACTTCATTTCCGCCAACCTCGCCAAGATGCCGCACTTGTTGGTGGCCGGATCTACCGGTTCGGGTAAATCGAGCTTCGTCAACTCGATGCTCGTCTCACTGCTTGCACGTGCCACCCCGGAGGAGGTCAGGATGATCCTGATCGACCCGAAGATGGTGGAACTGACTCCCTACGAAGGCATTCCGCATCTGATCACCCCGATCATCACCTCGCCGAAGAAGGCGGCAGCCGCCCTGGCGTGGCTGGTGGAGGAGATGGAGCAGCGCTACCAGGACATGCAGGCCAGCCGGGTCCGGCACATCAACGACTTCAACGCGAAGGTGCGCTCCGGCGAGATCACCACACCGCTGGGCAGCCAGCGTGAGTATCGCCCGTACCCCTTCATTCTCGCCGTTGTCGACGAGCTTGCCGATCTCATGATGACCGCCCCCCGTGACGTCGAGGACGCCATCGTGCGCATCACCCAGAAAGCACGTGCGGCCGGTATCCACCTGGTGTTGGCCACTCAGCGCCCGTCGGTGGATGTCGTCACCGGCCTCATCAAAACGAATGTGCCGTCGCGTCTTGCCTTTGCGACGTCATCGCTTACCGACAGCCGAGTCATCCTGGACCAACCCGGCGCCGAGAAGCTCATTGGTATGGGAGATGGACTGTTCCTGCCGATGGGGGCCGGGAGGCCCATTCGCATGCAGGGCGCCTTCATCACCGATGAAGAGATCAGCGCCGTGGTGTCGGCCGCCAAGGAACAGGCCGAGCCCGACTACACCGAGGGCGTCACCGCCGCCAAGGTCGGCGGCGGCCCCGGCAAGGACGACGTCGACCCCGATATCGGTGACGATATGGACGCCTTCCTGCAGGCCGTCGAGCTCGTGGTATCGAGCCAATTCGGCTCGACCTCAATGCTTCAGCGCAAGCTGCGGGTCGGCTTCGCCAAGGCGGGCCGTCTCATGGACCTGATGGAGACGCGCGGAATCGTAGGCCCCAGTGAGGGATCCAAGGCGCGCGAGGTCATGGTGAAGCCCGAGGATCTCGGCAGCCTGATGGCGTCGATCCGTGGCGGCGGGGGAGCCGATGAGGACGAAGACGACGGCGGAGTCCCGGAGGACTTCTGAGTCCCGAAGACTTCTCGGGTACTGAGCGTTTTCCGGGTGTCGATGGTGGAGCCCGGGCCTGACGACAGCAGCCTGCTTCATTGCTGCAGCAACTAAGTAGATCTTGGTTGGTACTTCCCTGAGTGTGCCCGGCGGGTTCCGCTAGACGGGGAGTCCGTTGGGTTCTCATCTCGCAAGAGTGGATACGTGTATTAGCCAGAATTGCAGTGTCCGACATGTCCGCAGTAACTCTTTTACTCAGTTGCCGACAGCTTTCTGGCCAATAGGCCATCTCCGTTGTCTGGCGAATTCCGCACCAGCCGGGAGCACGCGGCTGCGCTGAGGCGTGTCCCATATACACAGGTAAATAGGCATATGCCCGGGTTCTGTGTTATTGGGCTATTGGTTCAGTGAGACGATCACTGCGCTTGTAGTATGGATGAATCTTGCTGTCAAGGCCTTGGCAGAGTGACGATTGACACACCATTCAGCAAATTAATTCCCCTTGGATGCCGACTGACGTTGTGGGAGTGTTCCTCCCCAAGTGGCGTGTGACCTAGATCGCACGGATGACGACATATGGTTCTTGTCATATCGAAAGGCTGCTTGTATGAGGCTCTCGAGATCGCCCATGGATAAACCTGCAGCTAATGCTGCCGATGATGGATTTGCGGACAGCCCACGGGCGCCGCTAGCCCCCGGAGCTCCCTTGCTGGGGAGCATCTCGGCGTTCCGTCGGGACATTCTCGAAGCGACCCGGATCGGGTGGGAACGCTATGGGGGAGTGGTTCGCTACCGTCTTGGCCCATTGCAGGTTTACTGCGTCTCCGATCACCAACTTGCCGCCGAAGTACTTGCGAACACGGCTGTTTACGGCAAGCTCGGCAACACCAGCCCGCTGCGTTTGGTATTGGGGCAGGGATTACTGACGACCGCCGACCATGAGCACTGGAAACGCAATCGCCGGATGATGCAGCCCCTTTACTCGCGGCCCAGCATCGCGGGGATGTACTCCACGATGGTTGAGTGCGCGGAGGCCATGCTTGCCGATCTGGCCGAGGTCTCCCGAAGCGGCGCTGTCGTCGACATCCATCCAGTCATCATCCGGGCGACCCTGGATATTGTGTCGCGCTGCATGTTTGGCATGAAGGCGGCCGATGCCGAAATCATCGTCACGCCGGAATCGGTCGAGGAGATCCTGACTTACGCGTTCAACCGGCAGCAGAATCCTTTCAGCCCGCCATTGGCCGTGCCGACTCCGGCGAACCGGCGCTTTCGGGTGTTGATGGGTTCGTTCGACGATTTCGTATATGGGCTGATTCGGTCGCGGCGGCGGGGGCCTGGGTCGGGAGGCGACCTGCTTGACATGCTCCTCAATGCGCGGGATGCCGACACCGGAGAGGTGCTCAGCGATACCGAAATCCGGGACGAGGTGATCACGACCTTCGCCGCGGGCCACGAGACGATGGCGCAAACCCTCACCTGGGCGCTATATCTGCTCTCGCAGAACGATGATGCGCGCAATGCGTTGGAGGCGGAAGTGGATAGCGTGCTGGGTGGCCGCCTTCCCGCGTTGGATGACCTGGCGTACCTGCCCTACACGCAGCAGGTGGTGAGCGAGGCGTTGCGGCTCTACCCCTCTGCGCCAATCCTGCCGAGGCTGGTCAGTGAGGACACCGTACTCGGGGGCTATCGGATACCCAAGGGCGCGCGGCTGCTTATCAGCGTCTTCAATATCGGGCGTGATCCCGAGCAATGGCGCGACCCGGGACAGTTCGACCCTGCTCGATTCGTTGGAGACAAACCGGCAGGTGTTCATCACCGCGCGTATGTGCCGTTTGGCGGTGGACCGCATGTCTGCATAGGTAAGCATTTTGCCCTGATGGAAGGCCAGCTGGTGTTGGCTGCGCTGATTCAAAACTATCGGTTCGAACACGACCCCGGGCACCGAGTGGAGATGTTGTCGAAGATAACGCTTCGTCCCAAACATGGGATGCGCCTGGCGGTATCCCCGAGAAGATCGTTGAAGGGGGCCGTCCATGTCGGCTAGCGGCGGAGTCTTGGTGAGCGGCATTGATCTGGGCGATCCAGTGCTTACGCAGATCGCGCGGCAAGGACTCAAGGATGTGGAGCGGCGGTTCGCCATTGAGCTGGATGACTACGACGAGCGTGTCCTGGACGCAGTGTCGCATCTCTCGCGGGCCGGCGGGAAGCGCTTCCGCTCTCTGTTCACGTTACTGGCGGCACAGTTCGGACCCGGTGCCGACGATCCTCAGGTGGTGCTCGCGGCGGCGATGATCGAGATCGCTCATTTGGCAACGCTCTATCACGATGATGTGATGGATGGTGCGCTGGTGCGCCGCGGCGTGCATTCCGCAAATATGATGTGGGACAACAAAATTGCCGTTCTCGCGGGCGACTATCTTATTGGCCGTGTGCTGCGGATCGCGGCCGCATTGGGGGAGCATGCGATGGACATCATCGGTGTGACCTTCACGGAGCTGGTGGCGGGGCAGATGCAGGAGACGCTGGGGGCTCCTGCGGAGACCGATCCAGAGGCCCATTACTGGATCACCATTCGGCGCAAGACAAGCGTGCTCATTGCGGCTGCAGGTCAGTTGGGGGCGCAGCTTGCCGGTGCCCGTAAGGAGCATGTCGATTGTCTGTACCGATTTGGCGATCTGCTCGGAACGATGTTTCAGATCTCCGACGACATCATCGACGTCTCTTGCGATTTCGGGCAGTCAGGCAAAGCCATTGGTACTGACTTACGGGAAGGGATTATCACCCTGCCGATGCTCTATGCCATGCGTGATGACAGCCCTGCCGGCCGGCGGCTGCGTGAGGTACTCCACGGGCCGATCGACGACCCGCGTCTCGTCGATGAGGCACTGTTTCTCATCAATGAGGCGCAAGGAGTGAAACTCGCTGCACAAAAGCTCGTTGAACTGGGCGGCCAGGCGCAGAGCGACTTGTTACAGCTTCCGGAAAATCCTGCACGCCAGGCATTCTCGAATCTCATTCAGCATATGGCGACTCGTGTCGCATAACCGCAAGGGATGCCCACGCCAGGAGAGTGATCACACAGTGGTTCAACTCGCCCACGATGAGCCGCCGACATCATGGCGTACACGTCTGCGGTACTCCGTACACATCCGTCGTCCAGAGTTCCTCTCCAGCACCGTCGCAACCATTCTGGTTGCCGGGTTTCTCAGCGCACATTCGTGGACGGACCTAGTGTCCCTGCCATTCTTGGCTGCTGGGGTGCTGGTCATTCAGGGCGAACAGATATGCAATATGGTGAACTGCCTGGCTGATCGTGACCAAGACCTCGTGCACAAGTCGCGGCAGGCAACTGCGGTGTTCGGTTTGGGTGAAACGCGCGTACGGCGTGAAATCAACGCCACTATTGTGCTCTGCGTAGTGCTCGGGTTGTACCTGATGTTCACCACCCGGCACTGGGATCTGGTTGGTATTGGCCTGGTGGCATTGTTCTTTGGAACCCAGTACTCGTTGCCGCCGCTACGGCTGAAAGGCCGGGGGATCTGGCAGATTCCCGTGCTGAACATCACTCTCACGATCGTGCCTGGGCTGATCATCATTCGTTCATTGCCGTACCCGATCGAATGGTTCACGCTGGTGGCGATTTTCGGAATGGGTCTGACTCTCAACGGCGTGATGGTGGCTAAAACAGCCGAGGACATTCCCGAGGATGAGCAGTTTGGTGTGCTCACTTCGGTTCGCGCTCTTGGTCTTACCCGTGCGTTCGTGCTGGGAACCATTCTGGTAGGTCTTGGCGCCGGTCTGGTCACGTGGGCGGTGCTCGAGCTTGGCGGATTCTCGTGGGCTCTGCTGCCGTATGGACTCGGTGTCGGTATCGCGTTGGCGGTCAACGCCAGCATCTTGCGGCGCGTGATCGGCAGGCCGGTCGCCGACGGTGTCGACGTGGTGCGCTCATACACGAAGTATCTGCCTTACTACGCGCCAATCCTGGCCTGGTCGACCGTGATACCCGCCGCCTACGTCCTCATCAGCAGATAGTTACGCAGGAGAACACCATGCTTACAGCACCGTCGGTGCCCTTTCTCGATCTCTTGAGCCGGGACTTCGATCTCGCCTCGGATGAGGTTGATCGGGCCCGCGAGCAGTATTGGTTCGCGCAGAGTCCACAGGGCCCGGTCGTTCTGCGCTATGAAGAATGCGCCGAGCTTCTCAAAGATCCCCGACTGGGTCTAGACGGTCGCCGGTTCCTGAGTATGAACGGGGTCACGTCAGGTCCGATGTATGACTGGTGGATCACGACGGTGCGCAACACCCCACAGGAAGACCACCTGCGCCTGCGGTCCGTGGCCGCTTCGGGCTTGAGCCCCAAGCGAGTTGAGGCGCTGCGCCCAGCATTGCGGACATTGGCACAGAACCTGGCTCAGGATACGCCGGCCGACGAGATCGTCGACTTCGCGGAGCGATTCGGATCCCCCTATGCCAGCGGGGCAATCGCGCGCTTGCTGGGTGTTCCGGATGGCGATCATGAAATGTTCCGATTGGTGTCGAAGGATGCCGGTCTGGTGTTCGTATGGAGTGACCTGCCTGCGGTGTTGCCGATCATTGATCGGGGTATCGAGCAGCTCAAGAAGTACATCCATGGTCTCTTTGAGTTTCGTCTGCGGGAGCCTGGTGAGGATTTCGTATCTTTCCTTGCCGCAGAGGTTTCCGGAACGAACCTGCTGAGCAGGGCGGAAGCAGAGGGGCTTGTCCTGGATATCGCCTGGGCCAGTCAGGAATCGGTGGCCCGTCAGTTGGGTCGGGCGCTGATCGCATTTCACCGTCACCCGCGGCAGTGGGAACTGGTTCATCGAAATCCGGAGCTGATCGGCCAGGCGGTCGATGAGGTGCTGCGTTTTGCGCCGCAGATCCGTGCGATTTTCCGCTTCGCCACCGAGCGGATCGACTACCGTGACCTCACCCTCGATCCGGGCCAGTTCGTGATGTTCTGCCCGCCGAGTGCAACGCGAGATCCGAGAGCGTATGACAGTGCGGGCACCTTCGACATTCTGGCCAAACACCAGAAGCGCCAACTGATTTTCGGTGGTGGGATATTCCGCTGCCTCGGCTCCGGCTTGGCCCGAATCGAATTGGAAGAAGCATTGGTGGCATTGATGCAACGATTTACCTGCCCCGTGCTGCCTGACCCGGCCACGTGGCGGGCGGCTCTGCCGATGGTCAACATTCGCGATGCCTTGCCGATTCGATGGGAACGGCGCAGCCATGACTGATGACGTGGTGCTCCTGGATGACGCCGGTCGGGCGTGTGGCATCGCACCCAAGGCGACCGTGCATGGCGACAACACTCCACTGCACCTTGCCTTTTCTTGCTACCTGTTCGATCCGTCCTATCGGTTCGTGCTCCTTACCCAGCGCGCCTGGAGTAAGCGGACCTGGCCGGGGATCTGGTCCAACAGCTGCTGCGGACATCCACCTCCTGGCATGGATATCTCCGAAGCGATCATCGAACGGGTGCATTACGAGCTCGGTGTCCAGATGTCACCACCGCAGCTGGCCCTACCAGATTTTCGCTATCGGGCAGCCATGGAGAACGGCGTAGTTGAAAACGAAATCTGCCCGGTCTATGTGGGCACGATCGCAGAGGTCCCGACTCTGCACCCTGACGAAGTGGCGGGTTACCGATGGCTGCCGTGGACGCAGTTGTGCGACGAAGTGCTCGCCGATACCCGTCCTGTGTCGCCATGGTGCAAGTTGCAGGTCGCCAAACTTGCACAGATACGTAACTTGCATTCTGGTTCAAGAGAATTGGTGCCATTCCAGGCTAGCGGGCGCACCACGACACGGACGGTTACGGTGCGCCACAACTTCGAGACCGCGCATCGGCTGCCCATCCTCGGCGGAAAGTGCGTCAACCTGCACGGGCATTCCTGGTGGACGGAGATTACGGTGGCCGGGGCATTGAACGAGCAAGGGATCCTCGTCGACTTCGGAATACTCAAGGCGCGGCTGCGGGACTGGATCGACGCCAATCTTGATCACGGCGCGATGCTCGGACACGCGGACCCGCTTGTGCCGGCTCTCTTGGCAGAGCGATCGAAGCTCTTTCGATTCGGCCTCGACGCCCCCTCACACGGTTTGGAGTGGCCCACAGTCGAGAACGTCTCCGAACTGCTGGCCCGGGTCACCGCGGGATTCATCGCCGAGGCCGGTTGGTCCAATGTCACGGTTCACCGCGTCAAGGTGACTGAAACACACGTCAATGCAGCGGAATTGACCGAGTCGCCGTCGTGGAGCGCATGAATAGCGAAAGGAGCACCGTTCGATGATCGATGTGGAGAAGGTGAAATCCGCGATTACCGATCTACTGCTGGCGACTGGAGTCGGTAACGACGAGCACACGGAGGACACTCCAGGGCGGGTGGCCAGGGCGTGGGCGGAATCGCTTGCCGGATACGACGAGGACCCCGCCGCGCACCTGCGCCGACGCTTTCCGGCGCCGAGCGATCCCGGTCTGGTGATCGTGGCTGGGATACGGCTCGTCTCTACGTGCGCACATCATCTGCTGCCCATCACCGGGGTCGCGACTGTTGCCTATCGCCCCTGCACGGGCAGTGAGGTTGTCGGCCTCTCGAAACTTGCTCGGGTGGTGCACGGTTATGCGCGGCGCTTGCAGGTTCAGGAACGTATCGGATATCAGGTGACAACCGCAGTGCAAAAAGAACTTTCGCCGGTTGGTGCTGCTTGCTTCATCACCGCCGCCCATGGCTGCATGGAGGTTCGGGGAGTCAAGGAGCCAGCCAGTGTCACAACGACGCACGCGATGTCGGGTCAGTGGGTGCCTGGCCATCCCGACGTTGTGGCAGTGCTCGCCGAGCACGCACAGGTAAGGCGCTGAGTCACTACTCGTCGCGCCGCAATGCGATGGCCTCGCCCACATCGAAGGACGTGAACCCCTCGGGAGCGGCGATTTCCACGATCGGCTCATCGCGGTTGTCCCACTCCAAACGCAGCGCCGTGCTCATCACCGCGTGCATCTCGTACATGGCCGTGACGTAGGTGAGCTCCAAGATCTCCTCATCGGAGAGGTGGGCCTTCAGTGCGGCGAACACGCCGTCGGGTACCCGGCCGCCGTCGAGCACCAAGCAGTCCGTGTAGGCCAGCACCGCGCGTTGTACGGGGGTGAAGCAGTCGGCCGTACTCCACGAGGGGATCGCGGCGATCATCTCCTCCGAGATGCCGACAATGCGGCACGACTTGCAGTGCTGGGAGAAGACGAACTGGCTGCGACGTGCCCAGCCGGCCCGGGTCTGTCCGAGCTCACGCAGCACCGGGTCCAGCTTGCGATCGGGGCTGCGGTAGAACGCGAAACCCTGGACTGAGTGCTTCAGAGCATCGGGTACGAGTGCAAAAACCGTCCACCAGTCACCCGGTGTGCCGGTAGTGGTTCCCGGAGTGGTGACCGGATCGCGGTCGCCGAAGATCTGGTCATACATGCGATGGACAAGTCGGTCATCGGTTTCGGCGCGGGATACTTGGCGCAGTCGTGGCATGCCTCGATCATGGCCGACGAGCGTGCCGAGAAGGCCCCGATGCGCGGAATCAGAGGTGGACGAGCATCCGGGTGTTACCCAGCGTGTTCGGCTTCACGTAGCTCAGGTCGAGGAATTCGGCCACACCGGTGTCGTAGGACCGGCACATTTCCTCGTACACCTCGGCGGTTACCGGGGTGCCCTCGATCTCGCTGAATCCGTGTTTGGTGAAGAAGTCGACCTCGAAAGTCAGCACGAACACCCTTTTGAGTTCCAGATCCCTGGCGACATCGAGCAGGCGGCTGACAATCGCGTGCCCGACTCCCGCCCCCTTGAGCCTGGGGTGCACCGCGATGGTGCGCACCTCGCCGAGGTCCGACCACAGGACGTGCAAGGCGCCACAGCCGACGATCTCCCCGTCGACTTCGGCCACCCAGAACTCCTGGACCGCCTCGTACAGCGTCACAAGGTTCTTTTCCAGCAGGATGCGTCCGGCGTAGACGTCGACAAGCGCCTTGATAGCGGGCACATCGGAGGTACGGGACCGGCGAACGGTCACCGTAGGGGCCGTATGCCCCGGATTCCCTGAGATGCCGGATATACCTTCAGCGCTCATGCGTGAACAGTAGCCAGCTCCAGAACAGATAGGGTGTTTGACGTGCCGATGCCACCGGAAACCCAGCCTGATTCCGAGGCTTCGGCTGCGCCGGTGCCGCTGCTGAACATTGCCAACATCCTGACGGTGCTGCGCATCGTGCTGATACCGGTGTTCATCGTCGTCTTATTCACCGAGGGTGGGCACCAATCTTCCTGGCGCATTGCCGCTTTCGGCGTATTCGCGCTGGCCATCGCCACCGATCGATACGACGGCGTACTCGCCCGCCGCTATGGGCTGGTCACCCCATTCGGCCAGCTCGCCGACCCGATCGCCGATAAGGCGCTCATCGGCGCGGCACTGGTGGGGCTCAGCATCCTCGGAGATCTTCCGTGGTGGGTTACCGCGGTCATCCTGGTGCGTGAGGTTGGGATCACGGTGCTGCGCTTCTCGGTGCTCCGCCATGGTGTGATCCCGGCAAATCGGGGCGGCAAGCTCAAGACCATGGTCCAGTCGCTGGCGATCGCCGGCTATCTGCTGCCGTTGACGGGATATTGGCACACCGCTGCGGTGGTCCTCATGGGGCTGGCAGTGGTCCTCACCGTCATCACCGGCATCGACTACCTGGTGCAGGCGCTACGCCCGCGGCCCACATCCGCGTAACCGGGGCTGGACCTCTTGCTGGAGTAGTTCTGGGCTTGTCGAATGCCTCGTACAACGCGCCATAGAACGTGCGAATAGCGTTGTCGCCGTGGAGCACACCACCGGGTCCAAGGAATGTCGATTCGTCGGCGTAGTCGATCATGGTGCCGGAGAGATCAAGCTTCTGGAAACATTCGAGGTGCTGGGCGAGCAGGTCCCCGCGTCGTCGTGGTGTCGTCGTCTATCGCTTGTTGGATGGCGCAGCCGTCGGCTCCCCGAGGTCTTCGTCGATGTGGCCGTACATCCAGCGGATCACCGAGCCGAGCATGTCCATGAGGAGACGGTCGCTGTCGCTATCGGGACGGGCACCGCGGATCTTGGTGATGGCCTGCGTGCCCCCCGCGTGATCGGACCATTCGGTGTGGATTTCCCACTGCGACGGTGATCCGGTGTGCCTGGGTACTGAAACATCGAACACGCAGAGCTCATGGGGACGCAGCGTTGACACATTGCAGTCGAGCCTGCCGAGATACTCGCCGCCAAGTGCCGGAAAGGGCCCGCTGGTGAATATGGCGCCCTCGACGGGGCTGAAACCATCTGTGCGCAGTGGCCATCGGTCGGCATTGAGTGTCGCCTCCCATACGGCCATCCGGGGGTGCTCAAAATGCCACACGATCTCTGCCACGAAAGTCCTCTCGTCAGCTGGGACAAGCCGAGGTACACCACTACAACGCCCAATCAGCTGAATTGTCTATCCATCGAACGATTAATTCCGCCGGAAGCGAGATCGGACTGAGGTGTCTGTCACCCGAACTTCCGGGAACCTCCGCGTGCGCGGCAACGTTGAGCAAGGCAGACTCAACTACTACGCGGTATGGACGCCGACGTTCAGGACGCAAAGGAGAAGGACATGGCGCTGTTGCTTCGAGAGGCCATCGGCGACACCCTGCGGAGCGCTCGATCCGGGCAGGGGAGGACCTTGCGTGAGGTGTCAGACTCTGCGCGCGTCAGTCTCGGATACCTGTCCGAGGTGGAACGCGGTCGCAAGGAGGCCTCCAGTGAGCTGCTGTCCGCGATCTGCGGAGCGCTCGAGGTCCCGCTTTCGGCGGTGTTATCCGAGGTCAGCGAGAGACTGGCCCGTCGTGAGGCGCCCGTTGCG
Source organism: Mycobacterium sp. D16R24 (assembly GCF_002013385.1). Classification (NCBI taxonomy): domain Bacteria; kingdom Bacillati; phylum Actinomycetota; class Actinomycetes; order Mycobacteriales; family Mycobacteriaceae; genus Mycobacterium; species Mycobacterium sp. D16R24. The sequence continues at coordinate 121,519 of NZ_MAEV01000002.1, forward strand.
GCTCCGCAGCCCGCAGTGACGTCGGCATCCCGCTCGCTCAGCGGGATCGATGTTGCCACCAAAGTGGTCATTCCACAGGTTCGCGCAATGGCGGCCGCCTAACTACTGTGGCGGGCGCATTGTTTTGCGCCCCGGTAGGGGGTGTGTGGATCGGCGTGCAACCGATAAGTTGGGACCCACGCACTCCTAGATAGTGACGACTGCGACAGAAAGCGGATCGATCTCATGGCTAACCCGTTCGTCAAGGCGTGGAAGTACCTGATGGCACTGTTCAACGCGAAGATCGACGAGAACGCAGACCCGAAGGTACAGATTCAGCAGGCCATCGAGGAGGCCCAGCGGAACCACCAGGCGCTCTCGCAGCAGGCTGCCTCGGTGATCGGAAATCAGCGTCAGCTCGAGATGCGACTCAACCGTCAGCTCGCTGACGTCGAGAAACTTCAGGTCAACGTTCGTCAGGCGCTGACCCTGGCCGACCAGGCCACCGGCTCGGGTGATGCGGCGAAGGCGACTGAATACAACAACGCCGCCGAGGCCTTCGCGGCCCAGCTGGTCACCGCGGAGCAGAGCGTCGAAGATCTCAAGGCGCTGCACGATCAGGCGCTCGCCGCCGCGGCGCAGGCCAAGAAGGCCGTCGAGCAGAACGCGATGATGCTGCAGCAGCGCATCGCCGAGCGGACCAAGCTGCTGAGCCAACTGGAGCAGGCCAAGATGCAGGAACAGGTGTCCGCCTCGCTGCGGTCGATGAGCGAGCTGGCTGCCCCCGGTAACACCCCGAGCCTCGACGAGGTGCGCGACAAGATCGAGCGCCGCTACGCCAACGCTCTGGGCTCGGCGGAACTGGCGCAGAACTCGGTGCAGGGCCGCATGATCGAGGTACAGCAGGCCAGCGTGCAGATGGCCGGGCATTCGCGCCTGGAGCAGATCCGCGCCTCCATGAAGGGCGAGGCCCTTCCCGCCGGTGGCACCGCGACACCGGCCCCCGCGACGGCGACAGAGCAGGCCAACCCGGCCAATCCGTTGGGCCAGCAGTAGCTTTTCTTCTCTTCAATCCGCCGAGTGTGAGCGCTGTCGCTCGCACTCGGCGGATTTTTGGCATGGGCATTCGTACTCGGCGGGCGCGAAATTTTCGGGCACAATGTGAACATGACACCCCCGCAGCCCCGCCGCGCCGCGGTCCAAGGAGGCTGGGACCAGCTGCTGCGCCGCGTGCTCACCAACGTCAATGATCTCGGTGAGGAACTCGCCCACCGTATGCGCGCGATGTCCGACAAACGCGAGAAGCTGCTGCGGAAGCGGCTGCGGGCCAAGCGCTGGAGTATCCGCTGGGCGCTGGCCTGTGCGGCAGGCCTGCTGGTCACCACGGTGCTCGCGACCACCGGTGCGCCGCCCTGGCTGCTGATCATTCCGGCGCTGCTCACAGCCGGCTGTGCCATTCCCGCGACATATCTGTTTGTGCGGTACCGCTTCCTCAAGGCTGAGCCGTTGCCGCCCCCGCGCCCCGGGGTCGAGCGGCGGCTGCCGCCGGTGGGTTCGGCCTCCCGTCCACCCATGGCCGCCCTGGATGCCGCCGAGCGTGGGCTGTTCTCTCTGCTCGGAGTGGTGGAGCGCGGCAACATGATTCCGGACAGCGAGGGGCGACAGATTCTTGCGGCAGCCAACCAGGCTGCGTATGTGATGGCCGCGACGGCCAAAGAAGTGGTGTCCATGGAGCGGGCCGCGGTCGAGGCACCCCACACCCGGGAGTATCTGCAACCGACCATCAAGGCGTTCACCGCGCAGCTTGACACGGGTGTGCGGCAGTACAACGAGTTGGTCACCGCGGCAGCACAGTTGGTGTCTGCCGCAAACGGCGGGGCGGTCCTGGCATCGCCGATGTCGCGCGGGCCGCTCTTCGATGACCTGGTATCGGCCACCGATCGTCTCACCGGGTGGGCGGGCGCACTCGACGAGCTCGGCCAGCTGTCAGGGTAATCCCCGATCTTTCCCTGATCTTCGAGTTCCGGGGTTCCTCAGGTGCTCATTGCCCTGCCAGGCTTGCTCTATCGCAGCAAGTCGAGAGAACGGTGGGTACCTGTGTTGTGGAAGATCATTGGCGTGCTGCTGGTCGTATGGCTGGCATTCCTTGTGGTGGGCGCCATCTTCAAGCTCTTGGTCCCGATATTGGTGGTCGGTGTGCTGATTCTCGGCGGCGTGATGCTGTACCGAGCGGTGACGGATGCCGATAAGACTCCGTTGCGATGAGGCTCAGAGTTTCGGGCGCAGGGCGGGGATCACGGTCCCGACGATGCCGCGGGCGAGGCCCTTGGTGAGGTTCCAGACGTCGGCGTAGTCACGCCAGAGCGTGACCTTGCCATCGTCGGAAAGCTCGGTGACACCGCACACCCAGAACGCGATATGCAGCGGGCCTACGATGACGACATCGGTGCGCTCGGTCATCACGGTGTTGCCTTTGGCGGTGATCCGGTGGATCTTGACGTCAAAACCGGCGCCCGGCAGATTCAGCAAGGACAAGGCCCGCAGCACCGTGGTGCGCCCGCTGACCGTGGGCAGACCCACATTTTCCCAGCGCACGGCGTCGTCGAGCAGTGCATCGAGGGCCGCGAGGTCGCTGCGGCGCATGGCGTCCCAGAATCCCTCGACGATGTCGATGGAGGCGGTGGTGGCGAGCGTGTCCGTCATGGGGCAACGGTAGACACGCATCGCGGATCAGAGAAGGGGTGCGGCCAGATATCGGGGTGCAGCCCAAGTCCGGTTGGACCGATTCGTAGGCCGCCTAGCGGTCAGAAACTTGGCCGCATGGCGGGGAATGGGATGCCTACCAACCCTCGCAGCGTGGCCTTGAACATGTCGAACATGTCGAAGTAGTCGCGCCACAGGGTGATGGTGCCCAGGTCGGAGACCTCGAAGACCCCGCAGACCCAGAACTGCAGGCGCAGCGGACCGAGCACGATGGCATCGTGACGTTCATTCATCACGGTGTTCCCATTGGTGGTGGTGCGATGGATCTGCACCTCGAAACCGAACCCCGGGCGCTTGAGCGGCTCGAACACCTTCAACGCGGCTCTACGTCCATGGATCGTCGGCAGGCCCACGTTCTGGTAGACGAGATTCTCGTCCAGGACACTTTCTGCAAACTCGGTGTCACCGTTTTGAGCGGCTTCCAGGAAGCGGGTGACGGTCTGTGCCGGGGTGAGAGCGGCCAGTTCCAGCGTGCTGTAGGTCATGCGTTTCAAGGTAGTCCGAATCGCTGTGGCAGGGTAGGGCGGTGCGTGTCGCCGTGGTCGCTGGTCCCGATCCCGGGCACGCCTTTCCCGCGATCGCGCTATGCCTCAAATTCGCCGCTGCCGGCCACGATCCGGTACTGCTGACGGGAACACGCTGGCTCGACCAGGCCCGTTCGGCCGGTGTGGAATCGGCCGAGCTACTCGGATTGCAGCCGCGTGCCGGGGATGACGACTTGGACTCTGGCACCAAGATCCATCAGCGCGCCGCATACATGGCGGCGGCCAATGTCGATCAGCTGCGTGAGCTTTCACCGGACCTGATCGTCTCCGATGTCATCACCGCCTGCGGCGGCATGGCCGCCGAACTGCTCGGCGTGCCGTGGGTGGAGCTCAATCCGCATCCGCTATATCTTCCGTCAAAAGCTTTGCCGCCATTGGGAAGTGGTCTGGCTCCCGGGGTGGGGTTGCGTGGCCGGTTGCGCGATGTACTGATGCGCAAGCTGACCCAGAAATCGATCAACGAGGGGCTGAGTCAGCGTTCCCAGGCGCGGGTCGGCATTGGATTGTCCGCCAAAGATCCCGGGCCTGTCCGACGGTTGATCGCGACACTGCCGGCGCTGGAGGTACCCCGTCCAGACTGGCCGGATGAGGCCGTGCTGGTGGGGCCGCTGCACTGGGAGCCCACAGACGTTGTGCTGCAGCCGCCCTCGGGTTCGGGCCCGGTTGTTGTGATCGCACCGTCGACGGCTTTCACCGGGGCCGCGGGGATGACTGAACTGGCGCTACAAGCGTTGGAGTCGGCGGGCGCGCGCGTGGTTGTCTCCGCGCTGGATCCGGCCGCATCGGGGTTGCCGCCGTGGGCGGTTGCCGGGTTGGCGCGTCAGGACTTGTTGCTGGCCGGGGCGGATCTCGCCATTTGTGGTGGGGGGCACGGGTTTTTAAGTAAGGCGCTGCTGGCAGGGGTGCCGGTGGTGGTGGTTCCCGGTGGCGGCGATCAGTGGGAGCTGGCGAATCGTGTTGTGCGGCAAGGTAGTGCCGAGTTGGTCCGTCCACTCAGCCGGGATTCACTGACCGGAGCCGTTGGTCGTATTTTGGGGGAGCGGCGCTATGTCGAGGCCGCTCGCCGGGCTGCTGCCGGCGCCGTCGACGTGGAGGATCCGGTACGGGTGTGCCAGGACGCGCTGGCGGCCCTAAAGTGACCGTGTGCGTCTGACGGAATTTCATGAGCGTGTCACCGATCGGTTCGGTGGGGCCTACGGCTCGTCGGTATTGGCCGACCATGTACTGACTGCTCTTGGTGGACGCACCGCGGCGCAGGCCGTCGAAGAGGGGGCAGAACCCCGTGACGTGTGGCGCGCGCTATGCGTCGATTTCGATGTCCCGCGCGATCAGTGGTGATGGCGTGGTGACACGCCGCACCGGCGCGCCTGCTTGATTCGAACAGATGTTCGCCTTAGTCTTACTGCAGTCGAACGAACGGTCCGCGCAGGTAGATCGCTTGTCGGTGGGGTCGGTTAGCGTCCACCTCAACCGATCGGCAACCCGAATCGGACCGATCTTCGAACACCAAGACGAAATGGAGAACACCATGGCGCAGGCACCGGATCGCGAGAAGGCTCTCGAGCTCGCGCTCGCACAAATCGACAAGAACTTCGGCAAGGGCTCGGTCATGCGGCTGGGCGACGAGGTACGTCAGCCCATCTCCGTGATCCCGACCGGATCCATCGCGCTGGATGTGGCGCTCGGTATTGGCGGCTTGCCCCGTGGTCGTGTGGTCGAGATCTATGGACCGGAATCCTCGGGTAAGACCACGGTGGCGCTGCATGCGGTGGCCAACGCGCAAGCCGCCGGCGGTATCGCCGCGTTCATCGACGCCGAGCATGCGCTCGACCCGGAATACGCCAAGAAGCTCGGTGTCGACACCGACTCGCTGCTGGTATCCCAGCCGGATACCGGTGAACAGGCTCTGGAAATCGCCGACATGCTGGTGCGTTCCGGTGCCATCTCCCTCATCGTCATTGACTCCGTGGCTGCTCTGGTGCCTCGCGCCGAAATTGAGGGCGAGATGGGCGACAGCCATGTCGGTCTGCAGGCTCGCCTGATGAGTCAGGCCCTGCGCAAGATGACCGGTGCGCTCAGCAACTCGGGTACCACCGCGATCTTCATCAACCAGCTCCGCGAGAAGATCGGCGTGATGTTCGGTTCGCCCGAAACCACCACGGGTGGTAAGGCTTTGAAGTTCTACTCATCGATTCGCCTTGATGTGCGTCGTATCGAGACTCTCAAAGACGGTACCGATGCGGTGGGTAACCGCACTCGTGTCAAGGTGGTCAAGAACAAGGTGTCGCCGCCGTTCAAGCAGGCTGAGTTCGACATCCTCTACGGCAAGGGCATCTCCAAGGAGGGGTCGCTTATCGATATGGGCGTGGAACATGGTTTCGTCCGCAAGTCCGGTTCCTGGTTCACCTATGAGGGTGAGCAATTGGGCCAGGGCAAGGAGAACGCCCGCAACTTCCTGTTGGAGAACGCCGATGTCGCCAACGAGATCGAGAAGAAGATCAAGGAGAAGCTCGGTATCGGAGCGGTGCTGACCGATGACGAAGTTGTCCCGGCCCCAGTCGATTTCTGATTCCCCTTCCAGGGAATCCTTAGACGAACTGCGATCCCGGGTCGCGTCGGTACCCGAAGCCCCGACGCGTGAACCGGTTGATTCGCGGGACGAGCAGGCGTGGTCATATTGCCTTCGCCTGTTGACAAGTCGAGCGCGTACCCGCGCCGAGCTGACCGAAAGGCTGGCTCGGCGCGGGTACCCCGATGAGGTTTCCGATCGAATCATGGAACGGTTGGCCGTCGCCGGACTGATCGACGATGCCGATTTCGCCGCTCAATGGGTGCAGTCCCGGCATACCTACGCCGGAAAAGGTAAGCGTGCCTTGGCCGCAGAACTTCGGACCAAGGGAGTGTCGGCAGAGAATGCGGCCGCAGCGCTCGCCCAGATCGACAGTGATGCCGAGCGGTCGCGCGCGGCAGAGCTTGTCGCCAAGAAGCTCCGGTCAGAAAATCTCGATGACGGTGGGATCAAGGCCGCACGGCGCTTGGTGGCCATGCTTGCGCGTCGCGGATACGGCCAGTCCATGGCCTATGACGTGGTGAAGAACGCCCTTGCTTCCGAACAGGACCGACGCAACGTCGGCTGACTGAAGCGGCCTACAGGCCGAATGGGCGGGCCGGGGGATTGGGCGGCGGGTCGCCCTCGTCCGGCGCGTTGGACCTCATGCTCATCGATGCTTCGGCCGTCGGCGACTGCACACCCGGCAGGCACGGTACTTGGCGAGAGATTGTCTTGAATGGCCCGATCTCGGTGTCCTCGTTGAGCATGGGAAGCGGACCGCAGTTCCCCTTGAAGTGTGCGTCCATGGTGAACGGAGTCGGGTTCACGCAGGTGAGATTCATTCCGACCGGCGTCGCGACCTGCAGGCAATCGAAGTTCAACGGAGCTCCGTAGGCCACCGGCGCACCCGTGAGTGCTGCGCCCGCGCACGCCGCTCCGAAAACGGCAGACACGCCAACGGTCAATACGATGTTTCGCATGGGAGCTATGGTAACGAAGTGATACCTGTTACGTAATACTTCGATTGTGATAGTTGAGTAAGAATCAGTCCTGTGATGCAGCTGTGAAGGTTGATCACGTGTTCTTCGCGTAGTGTCGCGCGGCTTTTGCCCTGTTTCCGCAGGTCGACATGGAATGCCACCGGCGAGCCCCGTTCTTTGATGTGTCGTAGAAGAACAACACGCACTGCGGGTGCGCGCACTGTTTGATCCGATCGGGAGATTCGGTCAGTAGGGCGAGTAGGTTGTCGGCGGCGAGCCAGCCGGGAAGCCAATGTGAGTCGGGAACCTCGGCGATGTCGACCGGCCCGTCAGCAGTCAGTGAGCGGCGGATCGCGCCGTGGGACAGCACGGCGTTGATCTCGTCGATATCGGAATCCTTTACCGCGCGGTAGATGGCATCACGCGCGAGGAGTAGCGCCTCTCGGGTCTTCTCATCGGTCGCACATCGATCCTGAAGACTGTTGGTGTGCAACCAGATTCGTAGGCCCGCGGGAGTGGTGAGCAGATCCTGCGGTCCATCGCCACTCATCCACCGGGTGTTCAACAGATCCAGTGCGAGCGGTTCGCCGAGATGGGGGCGTGGATCGGACATGGCCTGAGGTTATCGCCTCCTTTCCGGGGTAGCGTGTCATATGAATTCTAACCGATAAAACTCAGATAGATGGTTGACGGGGCGTGTTCGCCATGTCTATGGTCTAACCAGTAAGAAGAATTTATCGGTTAGGAAGGATTGTTCATGGGCACTGCCATCACACCCCGCATCATCACCGGGCATATCGGACTTAACGTCAGCGATCTGGCGCGGTCGGTGGCGTTTTACCGGCGAGCGTTCGGATTCGACCAGCTTGTGGCGAGCGCCGACGGCGCACAGCGATTCGCGTTCCTCGGATTCGATGGGACCCCCGTGCTCACCCTCTGGGAGCAGAGCAGCGGGGAATTCTCAGCGGCCACACCGGGCTTGCACCATTTGTCCTTCCAAGTGGATTCCGTGCAGGAGGTGCAGGACGTGGAGTCGGTTCTCAAGGAACTGTCAACGGTTTTCGCGCACGACGGCGTCGTGGCACACCGGGAAGGGGCATCATCGGGCGGGATCTTCTTCACCGATCCCGACGGAATCCGTCTCGAGGTGTTCGCGGCAACGGGCGTCGAGCAACACGAGGCGCCGGCGGGCGAGGCGCCCACGTGCGGGTTTTTCTGAGATGACCTACCACCCCGGCGAGCTCGCGGTTCAGCATCAAATGGGGCAGTCCGACAGTGCCATTCGAGTCGGACGGATCATCTCGGCGCAGATACCAGAGGTCGCGGCGGCCTTTCTTGCCGCCCAACCGCTGGTGTTCGTGTCGGCCCGGGACGACCGTGGCCGGATGTGGGCGAGCCAGATCGTCGGGCCGCCGGGGTTTGCGCATGCCACCGACGCCCGCACCATCATGATTGATGGTCTGCCGGTGCCGGACGATCCACTGGCCGAACCACTGCAATCGGAACGCAAGATCGGCATGATCGCGTTGCAACCACAACGGCGGCGCCGGATGCGGGTCAACGGCACTGCGGTGCCGTCCGGACACGGCCTGAGTGTCTCCACCGATCAGGTGTATTCCAACTGCCCCAAGTACATTGCACGGCGCGACGTCTCCGGGATTGGGCCCGGACTGCCCGGGACGCCGCGCCACGCGACCGCTCTGAACGACGAACAGCAGCAGACGGTCGCGACAACGGACACCTTCATCATTGGCACCGCCGATGGCGAAGGCAATGCCGACGCATCGCATCGCGGCGGGAATTCCGGTTTCCTGCGGGTGCTTTCACCGAACGAACTACGGTGGCCCGACTACCTGGGCAACTCGATGTTCATGACACTGGGGAACCTGCATGTCGATCCCCGGTGCGGTCTGCTGATCCCGAATTGGCACACCGGATCGACTCTGCAACTCTCGGGGACCGCGCGCCTTAACTGGGATCAGGCTACCTTCGCCCCGGGTGCGCAATGTTCCGTCGACTTCACCATCGACGAGGTCGTCGAGACTGTTAATGCCAGCCCTCTACGGTGGGGTGAAGCTGAACCTTCGCCCGCCAATCCGCCTCTCTGACAAGAAAAGACACATCATGCGCCCACCGCTGCCGCCCTTCGACATCGATTCTGCCCGCGCGAAGGTGCGGGCCGCCGAGAATGCCTGGAACACGCGCGATCCTGAGACGGTCGCCGCTGCCTATACCGAAGATTCGGTATGGCGAAACCGCGACGAGTTCATCAGCGGACGCGCTGAAATCGTCGCCTTCTTAACCCGCAAGTGGGCCAAGGAGAACGGGTACGCGCTGCGCAAGGAGCTGTGGGGGTTCCGGGAGAACCGGATGGCGGTGCGCTTCCAATACGAGTGGCACGACGAGGCCGGGCAGTGGTGGCGCAGCTACGGCAACGAACTGTGGGAGTTCACCGCGGAAGGGCTGATGTCACGGCGCGAAGCCAGCATCAACGACACACAGATCGCCGAAGAGGAACGCAGCATCTTCGGTCCCCGCCCGGCCGGCGACGAGTCGCCACTGCCCATCCGGTGACTACTCGCCGTAGTCCTGGCGTAAGTCCTTGTGGGCGGGATCCACGCCACGCGTCTCGAGGAGATCTTTGGTGACCAGCCCCGGTTCAGGCTGTGCGTGCGGAACCTCCAAGAGGCTCTTCTTCTTGCGCCCTTCCCGCAGCTGACGTTCGATGTTGGTGGCCAGCGAGGACAGCGCGAAGTTGATGAGGATCATGATGACCGCGACCACGACGAGCGCGGGCAGATAGTTTCCGTAATACGACGCCGAGCGGATGCCCGAACGCACCACCTCGATGTAGCCGAATGCATAGCCCAGCGCAGAGTCCTTCAGCGCGATGACCATCTGAGAGATGAGCGCGGGCAGCATCGCGGCAATCGATTGGGGGAGCAGGATCAGCCGCATCATCTGCGACTTGCGCATGCCCAACGCCACCGCGGCCTCGGACTGCCCCTTGGGTAGCGACTGAATGCCCGAACGCAGGATCTCGGCGATGACTGAGCCGTTGTACAGCGACAGTCCCGTCACCACGGCGGCGAATGCCAGATACTCGGACGGGAAAATGGCCTGCTGCCCGTACAGGTAGTACGAGAACACCATCAAGATCAGCACGGGGATCGCGCGGAAGAATTCGACGAGAGTACTCGAAATCCAGCGCACCGCGCGGTGTTCGGAAAGCCGGCCGATGCCGAGTACCGCACCGAGAATCAGCGCGAAGACGATCGACAACGCCGCGGCGGTGATGGTGCCGAACAGCCCCGGCAGGATGTACGTCGTCCATGTGTCCAGACGCAGGAAGGGCGACCACTTTTCGGCAGTGAGCTGTTCGTTGGCGACGAGGGTCCAGATCACCCAGGCCGCAGCCGCGCCGACGAGGACCGTGAACGCGACGGCGATAATCCGATTGACCGCGCGGGCCTTTGGGCCAGGCGCGTCATACATGACGGTGGCGCTGCCGGTCATCGCTTCACCGCCAACCGCTTTGCGAAGTATCCGAAGGTCAACCCGATCGTCAGCGTGATCACCATGTAGCCCGCCGCGATGATGAGAAAGATCCAGACAATCTGGTCGGCGAACAACTCGATCTCCGATCGCATCAGCAGGGCGGCCTCGGCGACCCCGATCGCCGAGGCGATCGACGTGTTCTTCACCAGCGCGATCAGCACGCTGCCCATGGGGGCCAGGACCGCCCGCATGGCCTGCGGTAGCACGATGAGCGTCAAGACCCTCCAGAACGGCATTCCGAGGGACCGGGCTGCCTCGGCCTGCCCTAGGGGGACGGTGTTGAACCCGGAGCGCAATGTCTCGCACACGAAAGTTGCTGTGTACAAGGAGAACCCGAGAACCGATAGCCAGAAGTTGTTGTTTCTGATGAAGTTGGAGTTCTCGGGTGCCAGCGCGATTCCGAGATTCTGGTACAGCCCCACCGAACAGAACAAAATGATCAGGGTCAGCGGGGTGTTCCGGATCAGGTTGACGTACCAGGTGCCGAAGATCCGCATGATCGGCACGGGCGAGACCCGACATTCCGCCAGGAGCGTGCCCCACACCAGAGCGCCCACGGCCGAGAAGAATGTCAGCTTGAGGGTGGTCCAGAACGCCGGCCACAGCTGCGGCCCCATGTTCGCCCACAGCGCGTTCATGCGGCCTCACACGCCTTGTCGGCGACGGGCTTGACGCCGGTGATCTTCTCTATCGCGGCCAGTGAGGGATCGGGCAGCAGACCGTAGGTGCCGCCCTTGGCACGATTCTCCCAATTATCGATCGTGCTGTTACCGAGTGCGTCCCGCAGATCGGCATCCCAGGTTCCGCTGGCGATCATCTTGTCGAGTGCCCGGTCGATGGCTTCGATGGCGGCGGTATCACCCTTCGCGAGACCGATCCCGTAGACCTCCCGGGAGAACGGGTCGCCGTTCTTCTTCTGCTTCTTGGGTTTTCCGATACACAGCGGCTTGCTCAGCTCGTAGTTCATCTGAATCAGCTTGAACTCGCCCTCGTAGCGCTTGGCGTATCCAGCCAGGATCGTCTCGTCGGTGGTGAGGGCGTCGACTTTGCCCCGCCGCAGCGCCTCCACACAGGAGGAATATGAGTCGAACTCTTGCAGCTGGGTGCCGGCCAGCAGATTCTTCACGTTCTGCGCGGGCGTCGAGCCCGATACCGAACACAGCTTCTTACCCCGGTTCAAGTCATCCAATGTGGTCAGCGAGTCATCCGCCTTGCGAACCAGAAGCCCTTGGTAGGTAATGAGATACGGGCCGGCGAAGGACACCTTCTGAGCTCGGCTGTAGTTGACCGAGTAGCTGCCGGCGATCATGTCCACGGTGCCGTTGTCGATGAGTTGTTCGCGCTGTGCAGACGGTGTCTCGTACCAGCGGATGGTCGGGTGTGCGACACCGAGTTCGTCGGCAATGGCGTTGACGACGTACTCGGAGATCTTGACGTCGAATCCGCTCATCTTCTTGTCGGGGTGCTGCAGGCCCACCCCGGGCTGATCGAATTTGGTGCCGAGGATGACGGTGCCGCTGCGGATCGATTCGAGTAGTTGACGTGGCTCGGTACTGCCGCAGGAACTGATCAGGGTGGCTACCAGGGCCACAGCCGCCACCAGCGTGGTGTGCCGTCGCATCAGTGCTTGAGCTTTTTCGCGCAAGCGGTTCATCAATGCCCGAGGATCTTTCCGAGGAAGTCCTTGGCGCGTTCGGACTTCGGGGTGGTGAAAAAGCTCTCCGGGTCCGTGTCCTCGATGATGGCGCCGTCGGCCATAAAGATGATTCGGTCGGCGGCCTTGCGGGCGAATCCCATCTCATGGGTGACCACCAGCATGGTCATGCCCTCTTTGGCCAGCGACACCATGACGTCGAGAACCTCATTGACCATTTCGGGGTCCAGCGCGGAGGTGGGCTCATCGAAGAGCATGACCTTGGGTCCCATGGCCAACGATCGCGCGATCGCGACGCGCTGTTGCTGCCCGCCGGATAGTTGCGCCGGGTATTTGTCCTTCTGACTGGCGATCCCGACGCGTTCAAGTAGTTCGGTCGCGTGCTTGCGCGCGGACTCCTTGTCCTTCTTACGAACCTTCATCGGCGCGAGCGTCACATTGTCGAGAATTGTCTTGTGTGAGAAGAGGTTGAAGGACTGGAAAACCATCCCCACTTCGGCGCGCAGGTTGGCCAGCGCGCGCCCCTCCTCGGGGAGTGCTTTGCCATCGATCCGGATGGTGCCGGTGTCGATGGGTTCGAGACGGTTGATGGTGCGACACAGTGTCGACTTGCCCGAGCCGGAGGGCCCGAGGACGACAACTACCTGGCCACGGGGGATTTCGAGGGTGATGTCCCGGAGAACGTGCAGGTCGCCGAAATGCTTGTCGACATGCTCAAGGGAGATCATCGGGCTGCTTGTTGCGGGGGCGTTTTCCCCGCTCGTTGAGGTGTCGGTGCTCACCGGCATGGTCAGACAATACGGGTTCCCCACACATTCGCAGCGTGGAACGCATGGGTCCGCGAATTGGGCGTCCCGCGTTCCGGCAGCTCGTGTGGCAGGCCTCAGCAAACATCTGTAATACTGGGGCCATGTGGACGCGACGGCGGCCTTCTGTTGAAGGCCCGCGAATCAAGGCGTTCGCACGAGTTATTACATCTGTTCTGTTCATCGCATCTTTTGCGGTTGCGGTGAACAATGGGGCAACTACCGGAGCCTGGGTCATGGCAAGTTTTGGGCTGGTTTGCGGGTTGTTTCTGCTGCCTAGCTCGCTAATGCGTTTGGTCACCCCATCTGGGCAGGTGACCGTCGCTGCGGGGCGACATCTGCGAGACAGCGAGATTCTCGAGCGGCCTGGGCCGCGGCGAGATATCTCATTCGCGGTCGTCACCGCGCTGATCGCGACCGTCGTGGTGCTCTCTGTTTTCGAAGCATTCGCCGATCCCACGCTTCCCGAATCGTGGATGTGGGCTGGCTGGTGGATGTGGATAGGCGTGAACGCCGTCTGCAGCATCGATGACTGGTGGCAGGGCTGGCATGTGCCGGAGCGTGAGGCGCGATGAAAGAACAGTGCAAGAAAGGTCGCCCGTCGGCGACGGAAACCAGCTGAGCGCGGGCACGTACCATAAGTCGGTGACCAGTACCGTGGCTTCCGATCAATCGGCGGTCCGGACGTACCAGGTCCGCACCTACGGCTGCCAGATGAATGTGCACGACTCCGAGCGGGTGTCGGGCCTCCTGGATGCGGCCGGATACGTCAAGGCCCCCGACGGCAGCGACGCCGACATCGTCATCTTCAACACCTGCGCGGTGCGTGAGAACGCCGATAACAAGCTGTACGGAAACATCAGCCACCTCGCGCCGCGCAAGGCCGCCAATCCGAACATGCAGATCGCCGTCGGTGGCTGTCTGGCCCAAAAGGACCGCGAGGGCATGCTCAAGAAGGCGCCGTGGGTCGACGTCGTCTTCGGTACACACAACATCGGATCGCTGCCCACGCTGCTGGAGCGTGCGCGTCACAACAACGAGGCCCAGGTCGAGATCGTCGAGGCCCTCGAACACTTTCCGTCGGCACTGCCGGCGACCCGCGAATCGGCCTACGCGGCCTGGGTGTCGATCTCGGTGGGCTGCAACAACACCTGCACTTTTTGTATCGTTCCCTCCCTGCGGGGCAAGGAGATCGATCGTCGTCCCGGTGACATCCTCGCCGAGGTACAGGCGCTGGTGGACCAGGGTGTGCTGGAGGTGACGCTGCTCGGTCAGAACGTCAACGCCTACGGCATCAACTTCGCCGATCCTGACATTGCCCGCGATCGTGGCGCTTTCGCCGATCTGCTGCGCGCCTGCGGCCGCATCGAGGGACTGGAACGGGTGCGATTCACCTCCCCGCACCCGGCTGAATTCACCGATGACGTCATCGAAGCCATGGCGCAGACCCCGAATGTGTGCCCCCAGCTGCATATGCCGCTGCAATCCGGTTCTGATCGCATCCTCAAGGCGATGCGCCGGTCGTACCGGTCCGAGCGCTTCCTGTCGATCATCGACAAGGTACGTGCGGTCATGCCGGACGCCGCTATCACCACCGACATCATCGTCGGATTCCCCGGCGAAACCGAAGAGGACTTCGAGCAGACACTTGAGGTTGTGCGTCGCGCACGCTTTTCCAGCGCGTTCACCTTCCAGTACTCGATCCGGCCGGGCACTCCGGCGGCTGAGCTTCCTGACCAGCTGCCGAAAGCCGTTGTGCAGGAACGCTATGACCGGCTCATCGTGCTGCAGGAGTCCGTCACGCTGGGAGAGAATCAGAAGCAGATCGGTCGACAGATCGAGGTACTGATCGCCACCGGGGAAGGCCGCAAGGACGGCGAGACCGCACGCATGAGCGGGCGCGCTCGTGACGGCCGTTTGGTGCATTTCCGGCCGCAAGGACAGCTGGACGGGGAGTTGCGTCCCGGCGATGTCATCACCGTCGACGTCACCGGTGCGGCACCGCATCACCTCATTGCCGACGGGGGAGTACGCAGTCACCGGCGCACCCGGGCCGGTGATGCACACGAAACCGGCAAGAAGCCGTCTACGTCGGGAATTGGCTTGGGCATGCCGGCAATCGGAGCCCCGAAGGCGGCAGAGCAGATTGAGGTTGCAGGGTGCGGGCTATGAGTGACGCGGAATCCGGAAAAGAAGACGCCGAGTTCGAGGAGTTCCGCAGGGACATCGACGCGGCCGAGAAGAAGGTCGCTGGGGAGATCGATCCGGGCGCCCGCGCCCTCGTGGTGGCGGTTCTGGTCTTCGCGCTGCTACTCACGTTCGTACTGCCGCACACCGGACATGCCAGGGGATTCGACGTTCTGCTCAACGCAGCGATAGCGGATCAGGAATCTGTGCGGGTGCCGTCCCGGATCTTCGTGTGGCTCGCGATGGTCTTCGGTGTCGGTTTTTCCATGCTGGCTCTACTGACCCGCCGATGGGTGCTGTCCTGGATCGCACTGGCGGGTTCGTTCGTCGCCAGTGTGATTGGCATGTTCGCTATTTGGACCCGTCAAACTGCCGGAGCCGGACATCCCGGTCCGGGCATCGGTTTGGTGGTTGCCTGGATCGCCGTCATTCTGTTGACCTTCCACTGGGCGCGTGTGGTGTGGTCACGTACCTCGGTACAGCTGGCGGCCGAGCAGCAGCGGCGTGAGGCCGCCAAGCGCGATCAGCGCACCTTCCTCGACGACGCCTTCGGGGAAGACGAGAAGTAACGCCCTCGCCATGGAAAGCGCTTAGCGCGACCGGCTCTTGACCGCGGCCACCGCCGCATCGGCCCATTCCTGCCACTGCTTGGCGCTGGCACGAGCCTTCTCGGCATCCTTGGCCTTGCCCGCGGCCTCCGCCTTGGCGGCCTGCTCCTCGAACTGGCGCGCGCGAACGCGGAACTGCTCGGCACGTGCCTCCGCTTCGGGGTCGCCCCAGCCGGATTCGCCGGCGTCGCGCACCTTCTTCTCTACCGCGCGCAGCCGACGTTCCAGATCGGTCTGCTGCTCACGCGGCACCTTCCCGATGGCATCCCACTTGTCGCCGATTGCCCGCAGCGCCGAGCGGGCGCCATCCACATCGGTCTCCGGATCGATCTTCTCGGCCTCGATCAGCAATGCGCGCTTGGCGTCCGCGTTGGCCACGAATTCGGCATCGCGGGAAGCGGATTCGGCGTTGCGGGCGGCGAAGAACTTGTCCTGAGCGGCCTTGAAGCGGTGCCACAGGTTGTCGTCGGTCTCCCGGGGAGCCCGGCCAGCGGCCTTCCAGTCATTCAGCAGATTGCGGAATGCCCCCGAGGTGGCACCCCAGTCGGTGGAATCCGAGAGTGCCTCGGCCTGCTTGCACAGGTCTTCCTTCTTCTCCCGTGCGCCGGCGCGTTCGCGATCCATTTCGGCGAAATGCGCGCCGCGCCTGCGGTTGAAGGTCTCGCGTGCCGTCGAGTACCGCTTCCATAGGGCATCGTCGGTCTTGCGGTCTACGCCGTGGATCGACTTCCACTCGTCCAGAATGACCCGGATCCGGTCACCGGCGGCCTTCCACTGCGTGGAATTGCTCGCGAGCTCCTCGGCCTCGGCCGCGAGTTCCTCCTTGCGGGAGATGCTCGCTGAACGAGCCTCATCGCGCTGCACGCGCGCCGCGGCGGCCTGGGCGTCCGCGGACTCCAGCAGCGTCGTCAGCCGTGCCGAAAGCGAGTCCACATCGCCGAGGACGGCCGCGGTGGGCAGCGTCTCTGCGAGGTGCTCAGCGGCAGTTTTGATCTTGCGTGCGTCGCCCGAACCCGAGCCGAGCCGCAATTCCAGCAGCTGGATCTCCGTCTCGAGGTCTTCGAACCGGCGGCCGAAATGCGTGTACGCCGCGTCGGCATCTCCGGCCTGCCACGACCCGATCTGACGTTCACCGGCGGATGTGATCAGCCAGACGCTGCCGTCGTCGTCCACGCGGCCGAACTTGTGCGGATCAACATGATGGGCCGCAGGAGCGGGCGCCGATGCCGCGGGACGTCGCGGCATCGGATGAGGTTTCGGCCCCGGCCGGGGGACGGGGGCAGCTCCGGGCTGGGGGGCGGGAGCAACGTTCTCTTGTTGTGGTGACTGATCCGGCATCGAAACCTCTTCCTGCAATTGTTGCCGCGCAACACGGCGCCCTAAGCTCACTACACCGTTCATTCAAACAGGTGTCATCGCCGCACGGGCGAACATATGCCAGATGATTCCGCGAGGAGGCTGCGATGTCCGAGGCGGATATCGCGTCGGCACTCGCCGTCGGAGCCGCCGCGTGCGTCGCATTTGGCGACGTCATCCACCAGCGCGCGGCGTATGCCGTCCCCGCGCAGGACGTCGGCGCACTGGGACCCATCACCACGTTGTTGCGTCACTGGCCGTGGTGGCTGGGGACGTTGATCAGCCTGGTGGGTTTCGGGTTGCAGGCCGCTGCGCTGGGGCTGGGCTCGGTGGTCCTGGTGCAGACACTCATGGTCTCCTCACTACTGTTCGCGCTGGTCATCGAGTCACGATGGGCCAAGCGCAAGGTCACCAGATACCAGTGGGGATCGGCAATTCTGCTCGCCGGGGCGATCGCGGTAGTGGTGTCGGTGGGCAACCCGGTGGCGGGTCAACCGCACGCCACACCGCAGTCGTGGATGCTGGTTGCCGCGGTGATCGGACCCATCACGCTGCTCTGCGTGGAGGGTGCCCGCCGCCGGCCCGGACCGCGCCGGGCGGTGCTCCTGGCAGTTGCCTCGGGGATGATGTGGGGACTCATGGCAGTTCTCACCAAGGGAGTCGTCGACTCGCTCGATCACGGCATCGTCAGCCTGCTCACCAATCCGGAAAGTTACGCGCTGGCGGTCGTGGGTATCACCGGGGTGGCGCTCCAGCAGTCCGCCTTCCACGCCGGGACTTTGGTGGCTTCGCTGCCCACCATGACGGTGACCGAGCCCGTAATCGCCTCCCTGCTGGGAATCATGGTGCTGGGTGAATCGTTCCGCACCAACACCTTTGGTGCCGCGGCGCTCGTGTTCGCGGTGGCGATCATGGTTGCTGCGACGGTCGCACTGGCGCGCAGCGAGGCGGCCGCGCATACCGTGTCGGGCGACGCGTCCGGAATTGCTGTGCCCCCTACCCCGAAGGCCGCCTAGCATCGTGGATCTCTCGATAGCGATCTGCCCGTCGACCCCGCTGCTGGTGCCCGAGCTGGGCGGTGATGCTGCCCGCGAAACCGCCGACCTGCGTGCGGCCGCGATCTCGGCGGTGCGAAGCCTGCCAACTCGATGGATCGTGATTGGGGCGGGGGACGGCTGCTATGGCAGCGAGGTGTCGGGCACATTCGCCGGATATGGCGTTGACGTGCGTGTTTCGCTCTCGTCGAGTCCCGGCGCCGCCGCCGAACTGCCGCTGCCGGTGCTCATCGCCGGGTGGCTACGCGCACATGTGGCGGCCGCGCAGGTACAGGTGCGACTTGTCGGTGTCTCCGGCGTGGACGGGGCCGCCTGCGGTCGGAACTTGCGCGAGGAGATCGAGGCGTTGCCGACGCCGCCGGGCGTACTCGTCATCGCCGACGGTGCCAACACCCTCACCGACAAGGCGCCCGGGGGCTATCGGCCCGAGGCCGGGGCTGCGCAGCAGGGACTTGTCGACGCGCTTGCGCAGGGGGATGTGGCCGCACTGTGCGGTCTATCGGAGGTCATCACGGGCGCCGCCGCCTACCAGGCACTTGCCGGATTGGTGGGTTCGGACAACGTCCGGGCGCGGTGTCTTTACCAAGGATCCCCGTACGGGGTCGGGTACTTCGCGGGCACCTGGCAGGTCTCGTGATGCGACCCATCGCCGTCATCGGCCCTACCGCTACCGGCAAGTCGGCCCTCGCGCTGGAGCTTGCCGAGCGGCTGGGCGGCGAGATCGTCAACGCCGACGCGATGCAGCTGTACCGCGGTATGGATATCGGTACGGCCAAGGTGCCGGAGGCAGAACGCCGGGGCATTCCCCACCACATGCTCGATGTGCTCGATGTGACCGAGACGGCCACCGTCGCGACCTATCAACAGGAGGCTGTTGCGGTCATCGATGACATCCAGGCGCGAAGACATGTGCCCGTGATCGTCGGTGGGTCGATGATGTATATCCAATCCTTGCTTGATGATTGGACTTTTCCCGCGACGGATGCGCAGGTGCGTGCGCGCTGGGAGCAGCGGCTAGCGGAGATCGGAGTCGCCGCGTTGCATGCCGAACTCGCCACCCGCGACCCGGCGGCGGCAGCGGTCATTCTGCCGACCGACGGGCGTCGCACGGTGCGAGCGCTGGAGGTGATCGAACTCACCGGGCAGCCATTCGCCGCGTCGGCGCCGACTATCGGCTCTCCGCGGTGGGACACGTTGATCGTGGGATTGGACTGGGAGACGGAGAAACTCGACGAACGGATCGCGCTGCGCACGGATCTGATGTTCGAGCAAGGATTTGTCACGGAGGTCGAGCAGCTGCTCGGTGTCGGGTTGCGTGACGGTGTCACCGCATCGAGGGCCATCGGATACGCCCAGGTGATCGCGGCGGTGGATGCCGGGGGAGGCGCCGGTGACCTGGCACAGGCGCGCGAACTGACATTCATCGGCACCCGGCGCTATGTGCGCCGTCAGCGATCGTGGTTTGGTCGCGATCACCGCATCATGTGGCTGGCGGGCAGCGACGGTGACGCGGCCGGACTCTGCGGCGAAATCGAGTCGCGGTGGCGCCTATCCTCGAATACGTGAAGTTCACCAAGGGCCACGGCACCCAGAACGACTTCGTGGTGCTGCCGGACGTCCACATCAAACGGGATCTGTCGGTGCCTGCCGTCCAGGCGTTGTGCGACCGGCAACGTGGTCTTGGCGCCGATGGCGTGCTGCGCGTGACCACCGTGGGCGCTGCCCTCGAGGGTGGGGTGCTGGCCGAGACGCCCGTCGGTGTGAGCAGCGAAGACTGGTTCATGGACTACCGCAATGCCGACGGTTCGATCGCCGAAATGTGTGGGAACGGCGTCCGGGTGTTCGCACACTATCTGCGGTCGGTAGGGCTGGAACACCGCGACGAGTTCGTTGTCGCATCGCTGGCCGGACCCCGGCCGGTGATGATCAATTCCTGGAGCCAGCTTGCGGCAGACGTGACTGTCGACATGGGGCCGGTGAAGGAGTTCGGCGCGGGCGAGGCGAGTGTGGGCGGCCGGCGGTTCTCCGGTCTGGCCATCGATGTGGGTAATCCGCATCTGGCCTGCGTGGACGCCGATCTGACGCCCGAGGATCTGCGCGTGCTCGACGTGGGTGCTCCGGTGGAATTCGGCGAAGAGCTTTTTCCCGACGGGGTCAACATCGAGGTGCTGACGGCCCCCGTGAACGGCACCGACGGTCTGGTCGGTGCGGTGCAGATGCGAGTCCACGAACGTGGTGTTGGCGAGACGCGTTCCTGTGGAACAGGAACCGTGGCGGCCGCCTATGCGGCACTGCGGCACCTGGGACGGTCGGTCGGCGAGATCGTGGTCAACATCCCCGGTGGACAGGTTCGGGTGACGATCACCGGTGACTCAAGCTTCCTGCGCGGGCCATCGATGCTGCTGGCCGACGGCGAAATCTCCGACGAATGGTGGGGCGGCATTGGCGCCTGCGGATAATTGGGATGCGATCGATGAGCCAGAGGTGGGAGCATCGGTGCGCGATGAGCGACTCGCGCGAAGAGCAGACAGCAGAGACATGAATTCGACTTCCTTTCAGACACCCACCGATGGCGAACTCGCCCTGGAAGACCGCGCCGCACTCAAACGTGTGGCGGGGCTCTCCACCGAACTCACCGATGTCACCGAGGTCGAATACCGGCAGCTGCGCCTGGAACGGGTTGTGTTGGTAGGTGTGTGGACCGACGGGACCTCGCATGAGGCCGACGTCAGCATGGCTGAACTCGCGGCGCTCGCCGAGACCGCTGGGTCCGAGGTGCTCGAAGCGTTGATTCAACGTCGTCAAAAGCCCGATCCGGCAACATACATCGGATCCGGCAAAGCGATCGAGCTGCGTGAGATCGTGTTGGCCACGGGTGCCGACACCGTGATCTGCGACGGTGAACTCAGCCCCGCGCAGCTGGTAGCGCTGGAGAAGGCGGTGAAGGTCAAGGTCATCGACCGCACCGCGCTGATTCTGGATATCTTCGCCCAACACGCCACTAGCCGTGAAGGCAAGGCGCAGGTGGCCTTGGCGCAGATGGAGTACATGCTGCCGCGGCTGCGTGGCTGGGGTGAATCCATGTCCCGCCAGGCCGGTGGCCGTGCCGGTGGCGCTGGTGGCGGTGTGGGTACTCGTGGCCCTGGTGAGACGAAGATCGAGACCGACCGACGCCGGATCCGCGAACGCATGTCCAAGCTGCGCCGCGAGATCCGCGAAATGAAAACGGTTCGGGACACCAAGCGCAGCCGTCGACTCGAGAGTGATGCTCCGTCGATCGCCATCGTCGGCTACACCAATGCCGGTAAGTCGAGCCTGCTGAATGCGATTACCGGTGCCGGGGTGCTTGTTCAGGATGCGTTGTTCGCCACGCTCGAACCGACAACGCGACGCGGAACATTTGACGACGGACGCGAATTCGTCATCACGGACACCGTCGGTTTCGTGCGGCACTTGCCCACCCAATTGGTGGAGGCCTTCCGGTCCACCCTGGAAGAGGTGGCCGACGCGGACCTGCTCGTCCACGTGGTGGATGGCTCCGATCTGGCGCCGCTGGCCCAGATCGAGGCGGTGCGCGCGGTGATCAGCGACGTGGTCGCCGACAGTTTAGGTGACACGAGCTCCTCGTCTCCAGAATTGTTGGTGATCAACAAGATCGACGCGGCGGGTGATCTTGCCTTGGCGCAGCTGCGCCGCGCACTGCCCAGGGCGCTGTTCGTGTCGGCGCACACCGGCGACGGGGTCGCCAAGCTGCGAGCGGCCATCGCCGAGACGGTGCCCCGCGCAGATGTGCCCGTCGATGTGGTCATCCCGTACGACCGCGGCGATTTGGTGGCCCGAATCCACACCGAGGGCCAGGTGCACTCCACCGAACATCTGGCAGACGGCACGCGCGTGGTGGGTCGGGTGCCGCGGGCGCTGGCCGCCCTCCTCGCCGGGCTCTAGTCGCGCGGAACGATTCGCGGCGGGATGTGCGCCCGCACCGGAGGCAGTGAGCCCTCGAAGCGCTCGATCTGCACCAGCACGTGCTGACCGGTGCAACCCTGTGCCAAGGACGAGGTTCCCGAGTCGTCGGTGAAGACATTGGGATTGCCGTGTGCGCAGAGCGAATCCGGATCGGACGGATCGATCGGGTCGTACCACGCGCCGGTGGCCAGCTGCACCACCCGGCGCCGCAGGCCTTCGTCCAGGACCGCCCCGGCCAGGCAGGCGCCGCGGTCGTTGAACACGCGCACCACGTCGCCGTCGCCGATGCCGCGCTCGGCGGCGTCGGCCGGATGTATGCGGATGGGTTCACGTCCCTGAACTTTCGAGGCCTGGCTGGTGCCGCCGAAATCGAGCTGGCTGTGCAGCCGGGTCCGCGGCTGATTGGCGATCAGGTGCAATGGAAAGTTTTGGGCGCGTTCGCCGTTCAGCCATTCTGCCGGCTCGTACCACTGTGGGTGGCCCCCGCAGTCGGCGTATCCGAAGCCGTCGATGGTTTCCGAGAAAATCTCGATGCGCCCACTCGGGGTGCGCAGCGGGTGCGCGTCTGGGTTGTCGCGGAAGTCCGACAGCAGAGTCAGACCGGGATCGGTCGGCAACTGTAGGTAGCCCTGCTCCCAGAACTCGTCGAAGTCTGGCACCGCGAAGTCGCGGGCTCCGGCCCATTCGGTGTAGATGTGACGGAGCCACTGCGCGGCGGTGCGCCCCTCGGAGAACTGCTCGCCGAACCCCAGCCTTTCGGCGAGCGCCGAGAACGTTGTGTAGTCATCGCGCGAGTTGGCATACGGCGCAGCCGCGGCTTTCATCGCCACCAGTAGTGGGTCGTTTCGGCTTCCGGAGAAGTCGTCGCGTTCCAGGCTGGTGGTGGACGGCACCACGATATCGGCGTGCTTTGCCATCGCCGTCCAGACCGGATCGTGCACCACGACGGTGTCGACACGCGCCAGCGCGCGGCGTAGTCGCGGCAGGTTCTGATGGTGATGGAACGGATTTCCGCCCGCCCAGTAGACGCACTTGATGTCGGGCAGAGTGAGTGTCTGACCGTTGTAGGCCAGTGTCTCGCCGGGCCGCAGCAGCAGCTCACTGATGGCCGCCACGGGGATGAACGTCTCAACGGGGTTGGGCCCCTGGGGGAAGGTTGGTAGCGGGCAGCTGACGGGGGCCAGTCCGGCCTCGTTCATTGAGCCATAACCGTGGCCGAAACCACCTCCGGGAAGGCCGATCTGACCGAGCATCGCGGCCAGGGTCAGCCCCATCCACGGGGCCTGTTCGCCGTGGCGCACCCGCTGCAGCGACCAGCTGACCGTCACCAGGGTGCGCCCGGCCGCCATGCGCCGCGCCAGCGTGCGCAGCTCGTCAGCGTCCAGAGCACTGATGCTCGCCGCCCATTCCGGGCTCTTGGGCACGCCGTCGTCGATGCCCAGGAGGTAGCGCTCGAACTGTTCGTAGCCAGTGCAATAGGTGCGCAAGAAGGTCAGATTCGCCAGACCTTCCACGGCCAGCACATGGGCCAGGGCGAGCATGATCGCGACGTCGGTCCCGGGGACAGGTGCGTGCCACTCGCATTCGCCGTCAATGTCATCGCGCAGCGGACTGAACGAGACGATGCGCCCACCGCGGGCGCGGAACCTGTTGAGGGCATCACGAGCAGGATGCGCGGTGGTGCCGCCGTGGTTGACTCCGGTGTTTTTCAGTGCGATACCGCCGAATGAGACCAGTAGATCGGTGTTCTCGACGATGACATCCCATGACGTCGACCGCTTGAACAGCCCGTCGTGGGTGCCGACGACGTGCGGCATGATGACGCCGGTTGCGCCCAGGCTGTATGAGTGACGTGAAAAGGTGTACCCGCCAAGTAGTTTCAGGAACCGGTGCACCTGGCTCTGGGCGTGATGGAACCGTCCCGCACTGGCCCAGCCGTACGAGCCGCCGTAAATGGCTTCATTGCCGTGAGTGTCGACGATCCGCCGCAGTTCATCGGCGAGCAGTTCGGTGAGCTCGTCCCAGGACACCTCGACGTACTCGTCGGAGCCACGCGCTTTGCTGGGACCGGCTCCTTCCCGCAGCCAGCCGCGGCGTACCGATGGCGCGGTAACTCGCGCCTGGTGGCGGATCGAACCGGGAATGTTCTGCAGCAGCGGGGAGGGATCCAGGTCGGTCGAGATGGGTGTGACGCCAATCACTTCACCGTCGCGGACCTCGGGAGTAAACGCACCCCAGTGAGTATGTGAAAGTGCCAGCTTGGTCACCCTCGCCAGCCTAGGCTTTCTGTCCGTCGAAACCAGGTAGGCGAGTACCAACCGACCAGTGGGTTGGTATACATTCTGCCGAGTACGTAAACCCAAACCGGAAGGTGATCATGGCCGGCGCCGTTAAGTTCAAACGCACCATTTTCGAACCCGAGCACGAACTGTTCCGCGAGTCGTTCAAGACCTTCCTGGAACGGCATGCCGAGCCGTACCGGGAAGAGTGGGACGAGAACAAGATCGTCGACCGCTCTCTCTGGGTCGAGGCGGGCAAACAGGGCTTCCTGGGCACTGACATGCCCGAAGAGTTCGGCGGCGGCGGACTCGTCGATTTCCGCTACAACGCCGTTATCGGCGAAGAGATCACCAAGGCTCGCCAGTCGGGTATCGGTTTCACTTTGCACAACGATGTTGCGGGTCCGTACTTCCGGGATCTGGCCAGTGACGAGCAGAAGGCCCGCTGGTTCCCCGGTTTCTGTTCCGGTGAGCTGATCACGGCCATCGCCATGACTGAGCCGGGCACCGGAAGCGACCTGCAGGGCATCAAGACCCGCGCGGTCAAGGACGGCGACCATTACATTCTCAACGGCTCGAAGACCTTCATCACCAACGGCATCAATGCCGACCTGGTGATCGTGGTCGCACAGACCGACCCCGAAAAGGGTGCGCTGGGCTTCAGCCTCATCGTCGTGGAACGCGGCATGGAGGGCTTCGAGCGCGGCCGCAAGCTCGACAAGATGGGGCTGGACGCTCAGGACACCGCCGAGCTGTCCTTCACCGACGTTCGCGTGCCCGCCGCCAATCTGCTGGGTGATGAGGGCCAGGGCTTCATCTACCTCATGCAGAACCTGCCGCAGGAACGCATGTCGATTGCCGTCGTCGCGGCCGCGGCGATGGAAACCATGCTTGAGGCGACCATCCAGTACACGTCCGAGCGCAAGGCGTTCGGCAAGCCGATCAAGAGCTTCCAGAACAGCCGCTTTGTGCTGGCCGAGCTCGCCACCGATGCCACGATGATCCGGATCATGGTCGACGAGTTCATCACGCTGCTCAACAAGAAGGAATTGAGCGTCGAGCAGGCCGCGATGGCCAAGTGGTACAGCACCGAGAAGCAGGTTCACCTGATTGACCGCTGCCTGCAGCTGCACGGTGGATATGGCTTCATGCGCGAGTACCCGGTTGCCCGGGCATACATGGACTCGCGTATCCAGACGATCTACGGCGGAACCACCGAGATCATGAAGGAGATCATCGGGCGCTCGCTCTAGCGCCTCATGATCATTCGTGATGCGGCCGCCGATGACGCGGCCGCGTGTGCGGCGATCTATGCGCCGTACGTAACGGATACGGCTATCTCATTCGAGGAGGTGCCGCCGTCGGATGCTGTTCTTGCCGAACGCATCCGCACGGCGGCCCATCGGCATGCCTGGCTTGTTGCCGAGGATGGCGGTGAGATCTTGGGCTATGCCTACGCGGTGCCGTGGAAATCGCGGACCGCTTATCAGTGGGCGTGCGAGGTCAGTGTGTACGTGGACGGCACCCGGCAACAGCGCGGGGCGGGCCGCCAGTTGTACACGGCGCTACTCGACCGGCTGCGCTCCCTCGGCTATCGCACCGTGTTGGCGGTTGTCGTGATACCCAATGCGGCGAGTGAAAAGCTGCACCGGGCAATGGGATTCGAGCAGGTCGCGTGCTACCGACGCATCGGCTACAAGTTGGGCGGCTGGCACGACGTGGCGCATTTCCAGCTGTTCTTGCCGTCCCTGGATGATCAGACGGACGATGATTCGGCACCCGGGCCGCCGCCGGGTGTCGGCTAGATCTTGCGCAGGACGGTGACGACCTTGCCGAGGATGGCGGCGTCATTTCCGGGGATCGGCTCGAACAGGGGGTTGTGCGGCATCAGCCAGACCTGACCTGTTGTCCGCTTGAACGTCTTGACGGTCGCTTCACCGTCGATCATCGCCGCCACGATATCGCCGTTGTCGGCGACATTCTGCTGACGGACTACCACCCAGTCGCCATCGCATATCGCGGCGTCAATCATCGATTCGCCGACCACCTTGAGCAGGAACAGCGATCCCTCGCCCACCAGCTCGCGGGGGAGCGGGAACACGTCCTCCACGGCCTCTTCGGCCAGGATGGGACCACCGGCGGCGATACGGCCCAGGACGGGCACGAATGTTGGCTCGGGCAGGTCGCCGGAACCGGCCACGTCCGTGGTCGCCGACTGGCCACGGAAATCATCGATTCCTCGAACATCAACGGCGCGTGGACGATTCGGATCGCGCCGCAGGAAGCCCTTCTGCTCGAGGGTGCGTAGTTGATGGGCGACCGACGATGTCGAGGTGAGCCCGACGGCGTCTCCGATTTCGCGGATGCTCGGGGGGTAGCCCCGCTCATTCACCGATGCGCGGATGACCTCCAGGATGGTCCGCTGGCGCTCGGTCAGTGAACCGGTGGCGGGTCCCTTGCTGGGTGTATCGCTCATGGGCCCGAATCTAGACCTGTCGACGACATTTATCAAACATGTGTTCGATGCGTGTCGCGAATGGCGCCCGATGGGCCGGTTGCGGGTGGCGTTTGCGCAGCTCAAGACCACTTGTCGGTGGCGGATGCTACAAATCGATCACATGTTCGGACATCGAACACATGATCGAGTACATTCGAACATAAGAGCGAACGGGCCTACCGATCGACAGGACAGGAAGGGCATACAGATGAGCACAAACGTTCTCACCACACCGCGTTCTCGCGCTGCCGAGTACGCGTCACGCAATGGCGCCCCGCAGGCACGCGCCTACAGCGCGGAGTACCCGCTGACGCAGCGTCGCGCGCTGCCGGTGCGCACCGTCGCCTATCGCCGGCCTGCCGGTCGGCCGGCTGCCTACAGGGGCAATGGGATCCGGGTCTCGACGGTGCCGCATCGGGTGCATGGTCGGCGCTCGGTGAGCCTCAAGGCGACCATTGTTGTCTCGGTGGGTGCTGCGGTAGCGACGATGTGGCTGCTGATGCTCGGCCAGGTCAGTGCTGCCGGAGTCGGGGGAGTTGGTGTGCCGGAGCGCGTGGCGGTGGTCCAGGTCGCTCCGGGAGAGACCCTGGCCGACGTGGCCTCGCGTGTCGCGCCGGATGCTCCGCGCTCTGCGGTGGTGTCCAAGATCCGTGAACTCAATGAACTCGACTCGGCGACAGTACAAGCCGGTCAGACGCTGGTTTCTCCGGTCGGCTGATCGGCGAACGGGCGTGACCTTCGAACGTGTGGGAGCACGGGTATCCTCGAGACCGGTCTGGGCGCGCTGCGCTGTGTGTCAGCCCACCCAGCCCAGTGACTTGGAGTCCAGAACCGGCGAAGGAGCAGTAATGCACTGTCCGTTCTGCCGTCATCCTGACTCGCGCGTTGTCGATTCCCGTGAGGCGGATGAGGGTCAGGCGATACGTCGACGGCGATCGTGCCCGGAGTGCGGCCGTCGCTTCACCACTGTCGAGACCGCGGTGCTGGCCGTTGTGAAGCGCAGCGGTGTCACCGAGCCGTTCAGTCGCGACAAGGTCATCAAGGGCGTGCGCAGGGCCTGTCAGGGCCGTGCTGTCGATGATGATGCGCTGAATCTGCTTGCCCAGCAGGTAGAAGATGCTGTCCGGGCCGCCGGGTCCCCGGAGATTCCCAGTAATGAGGTGGGCCTGGCCATCCTGGGCCCGCTACGTGACCTGGACGAGGTCGCATATCTGCGCTTCGCCTCGGTCTATCGCGGATTCAGCTCCGCCGATGACTTTGAACGCGAGATCGCCGCATTGCGCGCGCATCGGGACGCGCCGACCGGATCCTGACCCCGGGCCGAGGTCGACGCGCTGCTAGGTCAATGTCAATGATTGATCGGCGACGACATGGCCACCGATCGTCACCCAGCCCTCTGGGCTCCACTGCGTAAGAATCTGCGACCCCTTGCCCTGATGGACAATTAGGTCACGGCTCATCAAGTCTGTCATCCGTGCCGCGACAGATCCGGTCGCTTCGTCCTCGTTGACGCCGAGGTCGAAGGCGAACACTCGTGATCGCACCAGGCTCGCGTTGCGGTCTTGCCACGCCCATACGCAATGCAACAGTTCGTCCGCGTAGTCGGCCGGATCGGCGGCATCCACATCGCCGGGGGAGTCCAGCTCGTGGAAGGCGGTCTCCGGGGCCCACTCGGAGCGGGCTCGTATCCACGTGTGGTCGTCGTAGTTGACCTGGAGCACGCCCGCAGGAACTTGCAGGGTGTTGACCGGCGTTCCGTGTTCGCGTAGCCACCAGGCCAATCCCACCGTCGGATGTCCGGCGAAGGGCAGTTCGGCTGCCGGGGTGAAAATCCGCAGATGTGCGGTGTTGGACCCTTCGGCAGGAAGATCGACGAAAACCGTTTCGCTGAAACCCAGCCGGGTGGCGATCTCCTGGCGGTCTGCCGCGGCCACGTCGGCGCCGTTGACGATCCCCAGGGGATTGCCGAAGTTGCCTGTCTGGTCGGTGAATACGCGCACAACCGCGACATCGACGCTCATTCTTCGACTCTACGTCTCCCACGCGCTGCGCACTCAAGTACCCCGTGGATTGCGCAAACCTTTGGTAGCGCTTGAGCTCTCGTTGCTAGGTGGCGCTGCGCTCGTCTGCGCCCATGGCGTCGAGCACCGCCATCCGGGTGCGCGCGGCTCCGCTGATCGTGTCTTCGGTGACGCCGGTGCGCAACAATCGGCGCAATTCGTTCTCGTCGTATTGAGCGGGCTCGGTAGAGGCGATGAATTGGCGAACGATGGCGATGAATCGCTCGGGGTCGTCATGGAACGGGAAATGTCCCGAGTGGTCGAAGATCTCCAGCGTGGCCCCGGGCATTGCGGCATGGGCCAGATGGCCATGGCTGACAGGGATCACCAGATCATCACTGCCCCAAATAAGTTGCACAGGAACAGATTCAGTCAAATAACATCGGTCGATCATGGTCACCACCTGGCCGCGCCAATCAACCACGGCGCGCAGTGTCCGGGTGAAGGCGGCCGAGGCCCGGGGTTCGGGCAGATCTGCGAGGACGCGCAGCACGTCGGGGATGTCGCGAGCCATACCCGCCCGTCCCAGCGTCGCGCGCGCCACCGCGCCGCCGAGTCGGATCATCGGCATCGCCAGCGGGAGCCGCAGCAGCCCGAGTGCATCGCCGACGAAGGGCAATGATGCGCAACGCAATACGATGTTGACGTCCTTGGTCACCCCGCCCGGCGAGACCAGAATGAGCCGCTCGACCAGATGGGGGAACTGGTAGGTGAATTGCATCGCGACGCCGCCGCCCAGCGAATGCCCCACCACGGTGACCTTGTCGATGTCCAGTACGGCCAGCAGGTCCCGCATCCCGTTGGCGTAGGCCGCCACCGAGTAGTCGGCGCGCGGTTTGTCGGACTGCCCGTGGCCCAGCAGGTCCGGGGCGATCACGGTGAAATGCTCGGCGAGCTGCGCATGCACGCTGTCCCAGGTGGCGGAGTTGTCGCCGATCCCGTGAATCAGCAGCAGCGCAGGTCCCGACCCCGCAATCCTGAAGGCGCGTCGGTAACCGTGGATGGTGCGGAACGCCATCTGAGGTTGCGTTGTCGTATTGGTAGGGGGTTGGACCGTGTCGTCACCGTTGGCGTGCTCGGTATCCGGCACCGGACGCAGGAGCCGCGGTGGTGGATTCATGTGGAGTATTTTGACCCGTCGCGGCAAATTTGGCGCGGCGAGCGCATAACCGGGCTAGAGAATCGGGCCGTCGGCGGATGGATCCTCGCCGAACTTGGCCTGTTCGGCGAGGAATTTCTCGAATTCTCCGGCCAGCTCGTCCCCGCTCGGCAACTCCTCGTCGCGTGCCAGCAACGAGCGGTTCTCCTGTGCCGAGACAAAGGCGTCGTATTGGCGTTCCAGCGCGTGGACCACCTGGGCCACTTCCTCGCTGCCTTCCACCTGCTCGTTGATCTGATTACGCACCTTGCCGGCAGCCTCGGTGAGTTCCTGGAGCGGAAGATCCAGCTCGCCGGTCCTGGCCACTTCTTCCAGCAGGCGTTGCGAGGCCTCCGGGTAGTCGGTCTGCGCCAGGTAATGCGGGACGTGGACGGCGAACCCGATGACCTCGTGGCCATGTTGGGCGAGCCGGTACTCCAACAGATTGGATGCGCTGCCCGGCACCTGAACCTCATCGATCCAGCCGGGATGCTCGTCAAGTGTCTTGCGGTCGTTGCCGTGAGCGGTGAGGGTGATGGGGCGAGTGTGGGGAACCGCCATCGGAATCGCCCCCAGCCCAATGGTTTTGCGCACACCGAGCTGTTCGGCCAGCAGCCGGATCGCAGTGACGAACCGTTCCCACTTCAGATCCGGCTCAAGGCCGGCAAGCAACAGAAACGGCGTGCCTTTGGTGTCCTTGAGCGCGTACAGATTGAGCTCGGGGGTGGCGTACTCGGTGAAGTGATCGCTCTTGAACGTCATCACCGGCCGCCGCGATCGGTAGTCGAGCAGATCGTCGATGGCGAACGACGCGACCAGCTCGCTCTGCAGCGTGTCGCGCAGATGCGCCGCGGCCAGCTTCACGGCGTGGCCGGAGTCGGAGAAACCCTGCAACGCGTGCACCAGAATCGGGCCGCGTCCATCGGCGGATGCCAGCTGGGGTCCCGGGAATTCCAACTCGTACATACCGCTTTGATCCGGTCTGTACGGCTGCTGCTCTCCGTCACTGCTGCTTGCCATGTTCGCCTCCCTTCGCGCCCTCGTCCCACCAGTGTCCCTTACCGGCAGGCAAACGGCGAATGTACCTACTGGCTCAACGGCCCAGGCGGGATGCGAATTCCTGTTTCTTCAGGAGGGCGGACGGTATTCGCCCAACGCGAAATTCCTCAGGCTTTGAACTGGTTGAGCGCGCGAATCTTGTTCATCACGTCGAGCGCGGCGACCTTGTACGCCTCGGAGAACGTTGGGTAGTTGAAGACCGCGTCGACCAGGTATTCGACGGTGCCGCCGCAGCCCATGACGGCCTGTCCGATGTGTACCAGGTCGGTGGCATCGGAGCCGAAGATGTGTATCCCGAGCAGCTTGAGATCCTCGGTGGACACCAGCAGCTTGAGCATGCCGTAGGAATCCCCGGCGATCTGCCCGCGCGCCAGCTCGCGGTAACGCGAGACGCCCACCTCGTAGGGAATCGCGTTCTTGGTGAGTTCAACCTCGGTGGCGCCCACATAGGACACCTCGGGAATCGAGTAGATGCCGATGGGCTGAAGATCGGTCATGCCCTTCGAGGGCTCGCCGAATGCGTGGTACGCCGCCAGGCGGCCCTGGTCCATCGAGGTGGCTGCCAGCGCTGGGAATCCGATCACGTCGCCCACCGCATAGATGTGATCGACCTTGGTCTGAAAATTCGCGTCGACCCAGATCCGGCCGCGGTTGTCGGCCTCGAGCCCCGCCTGGGCGAGGTCGAGCTGATCGGTCTGACCCTGTCGCCCCGCGGAATACATCACGGTATCGGCGGGGATCTGCTTGCCGCTGGCCAATGTGGTCATGGTGCCGGACTCGTTGACGTCGACGGCGGTGACCTCCTCGCCGAAGCGGAACGTGACTGCCAAGTCTCGCAGGTGAAAGCGAAGGGCCTCAACAACTTCGGGATCACAGAAGTCGATCATCGAGTCGCGTTTCTCCACCACGGTCACCTTGGTGCCCAGCGCGGCGAACATGGAGGCGTACTCGATTCCGATGACGCCCGCGCCGACCACGACCATCGATCCCGGAATGAAGCGCAGGTCCAGGATGCCGTCCGAGTCGAGGACACGTCGCTCGTCGAAGGCCACACCCGAAGGACGGGCAGGCTTGGTGCCGGTGGCCAGCACGACGTAATCGGCGTGCAGGGTGGTGCGCTCGCCCCGGGAGGGTTCTTCCACGATCACGGTGTGCGCGTCGGCGAACCGTCCGTTGCCGGTAATCAAATCGATGCGGTTGCGCAGCAGCTGGGAACGCACCACCTCGATTTCCTTACGGATGACGTGTTCGGTGCGCGCCAACAGGTCCTCGGGAGTGATGTTGGCCTTCACCCGGTAGCTCGCGCCGTACAGCTCGCGCTGGTTCATACCGGTCAGGTAGAGCACGGCCTCGCGCAGCGTTTTGGACGGGATGGTTCCGGTGTTGGTGCAGACACCGCCCAGCATGTGGTCGCGTTCGACCACCGCCACCGACTTACCCAGCTTGGCCGCGGCGATGGCGGCCTTCTGGCCGCCGGGGCCCGAGCCGATGACGACGAGGTCGTAGGTCGGGGTGTCGGCCACGGATGGGCCGCTGGGGCGAAGACCGTTGGTCATGGTTGTACTCATACGCCGATTCGCCGAATCGCGCATGCCGTGCGCGTCACGGCCACGTGAACAGTTGTCCCTGCCGAATCTCGCGCGCGCCTCCTCGGGCGCCGGGTGTGCCGATGGCAGCATGTAACCGTGGCGGCATCGCGGCTGGTAGCGACGATGGTTGTGGCTGGATGCTGCGCCGTGGCCGCGCCCGCGTGCACACAGGCGATCGACGGATCGGCCGTGGAGGCATCCGGTGGTGCGTCGTCCCCGCTGGCCCCCACCACGACGGCCTTGCAGACGCCGACGGGCCCCGTGGGCCCGCTGCTGCTGGCCCCGGCAGATTTCCCGCACCAGTACCCCGCCACCACGCTGGACCCGAATGCGGCCGGACTCGCGCTCCGCGACATCCGGGGCGTGCCCGACGCGGCGACGGTCGCCCCGAGTACCTGCGCGCCCGCACCCCTGCCGGCCGTGCCGCAGGATGCGGCGGTGGCGGTGGGCACCAACGGCTCTGACAATTCGACCATCACGGTGGCGGTGCTTCGTGTGCCGCTGCCGCTGGCCACGTACAAGACCCAGCTGGAGCGCTGTACCTCATTTACCTTCACCGGTCCGGATCAGATCTCGAGCACGGTAACGGCCTCTCAGGCAGTGGCTCCGCCCATCAATGCCGATGATTCGGTTGCGGTCAATCAAACGGTGGCACCGGCCACGACGGGTAGCGGTACACAAACGACCTTGTCGCTTATCGCGCAGATCGCTGATATTCGAATCCAGGCCACCTACATGACTTTTCAGGGCACCGAGCCCGACGCGGTGCTCCTGGATCAGGCCTTCACCGCCGCCGTACTCAAGGTGCACGACAACTTCCGCTGATCAGCGGCTGACGGTGCGGCCGCATCCGCCCTGGATCGGTGTTGGCGCCTAAGCCGCTCCGGGCGCGGCGGAACGGCCAAGGTGCTCGATCTTGGTGACGAAGGGTGACGTCATCGCCCGTACGAGCGCGCCGTAGCCGACACCGAAGTCGATTTCGTCGCCGACCGCGACGGGGTGATCACCGAGGTCGACCACCAGGTGGTCGCTGCTCATCCCGAGGATCGTGATGCCCTCAGGTGGCTGCAGGCCATCGGGGTCCGCGTCCTGGCGACCGAGGGCCAGGATTGCTTGGTGCACGTTCGCGCTGCCGGTGCGGACCGGTGCCTCGCCGAAGGCCGCCTGAGCACGATCTCCCCAGGGTTGAGCGGGTTTCATGGCGACCTCGATGACCTCGGCGCTCAAGGTGAAGGCGTCCGTGTGCAGGCCGGGGATCGGTGTGCGATACAGCGGATCGACGCCGAGAAGGATGGCTTCGCCGAGCCGGAGTTCATCGACCCGGCCGACGTCGTGGGTGTGCAGCGCCCAGTTCAGGTTCGCCGAGTTGCCGCCTGAGACCAGGTCGAGCGAGATCCCGTGCAGTGCCTCGATGTTGTTGGCGAGCCCGGTGAGAATGCCCATGTTCCGGTCATCAGGCACGACACCGCTCTGACAAGCGAGGTTGGCGCCGAGCCCGGCGAGCCGCAACCAGGGGTGACCGAGAACGGCCCGCACGGCCTCGGGGGCATCGTCCAGCGCGATGCCCTCGCGCAGGTCACCCAGCTCGACCATGAGTACGACGGCGTGCGTCCGCTTCTGCTGGGACGCGGCCTGATCGAGCGCCGCCAGCACGACGGCCTCGGTGTTCAGACTGACGTCGGCGACGGCAACGATCTGCGCCACTTGACTGAGCATGGGTGAGCGAATCAACGTGCGTAGCGGTAACCGGTCGAGGCCGACTAGTCGAGCGAGGTTCTGTATCCGGGAATCGCCGAGGCCACGGGCACCGCCGCGCAGCATCGCCGCGCCGACTCCCGGCGAGCCCAACACGGCCTTGGTGATGCCGGTGACCCGGATACCCACCGCGGCAAGCCGGTCAACCAGAATCCGCGTGTTCTGCTCGACCTTGTCGAGATCGGTCTCCAGCCGAAGCGTCACACCGAGGTTGTCGTGTCGGCTTTCCCTGCGTGCTTCGCCGCAAGCACGGGGAAGGCCGCCAGCACCATGTCGACCAGGTCCGATGACGGGCGTGTCAGCGGGTCGGTGACCGGGAGGCCGAGCTCCGAATGATGCTCGGAGATGGCGTCGTTCAGCTCGTCGTCGGTCATTTCCTCGTGGTTGATCGTGACCCCGATGACGCGGGTGTCGGCGAACGCTTCGATCAGTGCGATCTCGCTGGCCGCGGTCGGCATCGGCACCATGGGGAAGTCGCCGAGCACCTTGCGTTTTGGCGCGTGCTGCACGATCACGCCGGCCGGGCGGCTGCCGCGCAGGATGTGCGCCGACGTGATGTACGCGGGGTGGCTGAGCGCGCCTTGGCCCTCGACCACGATGACGTCAGGATCTTCACCCTCGAACGCGGCGACGACTTGGTGCTCAACCTCACCCGAGCAGAACTGGGGGACCAGCGCGTCCAGCGCGACGCCGTACTTCCCGCCCTGGATCAAAGTGGTCTGACCGGTGCCGACCATGACAGCCTTGATCCCGCGTGCATTGAGCGCCTGGACCAGCAAGGTGGCGGTGGTGCGTTTCCCGATCGCCCCGTCCGTACCCAGGATCGCGATCCTGGGGCAGGTGACGTCGAAGATCCGGCCGGAGAACAGGTGCAGGTCGCGCTTGGCCTTCGGTTGGCGCACATCGGTGATGGTGACGCCGGCGATCACGGCCGCCGCCACGAACTCGGCGTCGTCGTTGAGGAACTCGTGCAGGCCGTTGATGATGTGCATCCCGCGGGCGATGCCGTCGAGCAGTACGAGCCGTTGCTCATTGGACAGTAGGCCGTCGGCAGGCGCCAGCCCACAGATCAGGTAGTCGGGTACGTGGCCGGCGTGAGCGATGGACTGCGCGAGCGAGGCCAGCACCGGGATGCCGTTCGCGGTGCCGTCGAGGAATTTCCCGGCATCTACTCCGGCCCGGAGGCTGTCGATGACGCTGAGGATCTCGTACTTCTCCGAGTGTCGGACCAGGCCGTTTGCGGTCTTGCCGTCCTGCTCGCCGAATTGGCCCTCGCAGTAGACGATCGCGG
Source organism: Mycobacterium sp. D16R24 (assembly GCF_002013385.1). NCBI lineage: Bacteria > Bacillati > Actinomycetota > Actinomycetes > Mycobacteriales > Mycobacteriaceae > Mycobacterium > Mycobacterium sp. D16R24. The sequence goes on from NZ_MAEV01000002.1 coordinate 157,195, forward strand.
TGGAACCAACAGGCATCGGGAAGGGGGCTGCCGGAAGGATCGCTTCGCTGCGTTCGGACGCGTTGAGAAAGGGGGTACCGCTTGCAAGAGAAGACATGGGATCCTCTGAGAAGTCTCAGAGAAGGCGACGGGATCGAGGCGGGGCGGTGAGCCCAACGTCCAGCGAGTGGTCTGCCCTGAGGGTCGGCAAGATTACCAACATGTTAATAGTACCCGATCCACGGTGACTGTCCTGCTTCCGGCGCCTCAAAGCCCGACCATCACCTGGCTTTTTAGGGCACCGGGCCTGCTGCGCTACTCACTGTGCACGACAGCTTCCGCTGACGCACGGAAGCTATAGGCGCGTTGTTCACAATTGCGGCGGCATCCACAGATACCCGTAGGCGCCGTCGGGGCGCGAGGTCGCCGTCGCGGCGATGACGGTCCTTGTTGTCACGGTGCGGGCATGACATCACTGATTCCCGGGACCCCCGGCCGCCCCGACTTTCGATTGAACCGGCCGTCCGCCCTGATCGCCGCGCTACCGGCGATGCTGGGGTTCGTTCCCGAAGCTTCCCTGGTCGTCGTCACGCTCGCTGATGGGCTGATCGAGGCGATACTGCGCAGGGATCTGGACGACCTGGACGACCCCGATAACGCGGCACTCGAGATCCTGGCCGAGGTATTGAGTCCCGGGCCGGCCGACGCGGTGATCGCGGTGGTTATCAGCGCAGATCTGGATGCGCAGGCGTCCGGCGACATCATCCGTCGGCTGGCCAGATATCTAGAGCATCAAGGTATTTCGTTGATTGCCGGTCACACGGTGGACCGGATTTCTCCGCAGGGATGGTGGCGCTGCTACGACGGATGCGGTGCCGGCGGGCCTGTCGACGACCCGGACTGCTCACCGCTGACCGCAGCCGCCGTACTGGCAGGCAGGACCGTGCATCGCCGCCGAGGGGATCTCGTGGCGCTGATCGCTCCCACGGACACTCGCCGCACCTGCGCACTGGCCACTTCCTTGCGGCGGGCGACCCAGGGGCAGGCCGGCGATGCCGCGGCGGACCGCCGCGCCGTGAATCGAGTGATGCGTGCGGCGTGCCGAACAGCAGAATTCCGTCCACTATCCAATCGTGAGCTGCTTGGCATCGCTCGCTCACTGACGGTCGTGCGTGTTCGAGACACGTTGTGCGCCTTGGCTGTCGGGGTGCTGGCCGATGATGTGGAGCGGCTGTGGTTGGCGCTGAGTCGACTGCTGCCTGCCCCCTGGCGTGCGGAGGCGTTGGTGTTGTTTGGTTTCAGCGCCTACGTGCGGGGCGACGGTCCACTGGCGGGTGTCGCTTTGGAGGCGGCACTCACCGTCGAGCCGGGACATCGTTTGGGGCAGCTGCTGATCTCTGCGCTGCGTTCGGGTATGCGCCCCGATGAGATTCGTACCCTGGCCGATACCGGTTTCCGGCTCGCCCAGGAGTTGGGCATCAGCTTGCCGCCCAGGAGCATCCCGGAATCCGGGCGAGGGTTTTAGACCTTCTCCACCATGACGGCATGAGCCATCTCATGCGGCAACTCGACACTTTCGTGACCGGGAATGACGATGATGACGCCCTCGGGGGAGGACTCCACGGTGACGCGCGCGTTGGGCACGATGCCGGCGTCCTTGAGGCGCGTCAGCAGGTCGGTATCGGCCTGGACGTGCTCGGCCAGGCGGCGCACCACCACGGCAACCTGTGAGCCGCCGGCAATCTCGGTGAGCCGCACCGCGCTGGCATTCTCGGACCGGCCGGGTACGACACCCAGCTCGGACAGGCCGGGAATGGGATTGCCGAACGGCGAGGTGGTCGGGTTGTTGAGCACGGTGAGCAGTCGACGTTCGACATCCTCGCTCATGACGTGCTCCCAACGGCACGCCTCGGCGTGTACGTCCTCCCAGGGCAGTCCGATGATGTCGACCAGGAGGCATTCGGCCAGCCGGTGCTTGCGCATCACTGAGACCGCGAGTGCGCGGCCCTTATCGGTGAGTTCGAGGTGGCGGTCTCCGGCGACGTTCAACAGGCCGTCGCGCTCCATCCGCGCGACCGTCTGGCTGACAGTCGGCCCGCTCTGCTCAAGCCGTTCGGCAATACGCGCCCGCAGCGGCACGACGCCCTCTTCTTCAAGGTCGTAGATCGTCCGCAGATACATTTCTGTCGTATCGACAAGATCGTTCACTACTCGGCCCCTTACGGTCGTGCTCAGTCTACCGATCTACAACGCAAATCGGGGCGCTGCGCTTCCAGAACGCAGCGCCCCGAGGGCAGGGTAGTAGGTCAACTAGCTCGCGTACGAACGCAGGCGCTCCGCGCGGTCGCCGTGGCGCAGCTTCGTCATGACCTCGCGCTCGATCTGACGCACCCGCTCGCGAGACAGCCCGAACAGCTTGCCGATCTGATCCAGCGTGCGGGCCTGTCCGTCATCGAGTCCGTACCGGAGCCGGATGACCTGCTGCTCGCGTTCGTCGAGAGTGCCCAGCACACTGCGCACGTCCGAGTGCAGCAGCTCGGCGATGACGGCGTTCTCGGCGGACATCGCCTCGGTGTCCTCGATGAAGTCGCCCAGCGGTGCTTCCTCGTCGGTGCCGACCGGCATGTCCAGACTCACCGGATCCCTGCTGTGGTCCAGCAGATCCCCGATTTTTTCCACGGGAATGCCGGACTCCTCCGACAATTCCTCGTCACTGGCCTCGCGGCCGAGTCGCTGGTGCAGTTCGCGCTTGATGCGAGCCAGCTTGTTCACCTGCTCCACCAGGTGCACGGGAAGGCGGATGGTGCGGCTCTGATCAGCCATACCGCGGGTGATGGCCTGACGAATCCACCAGGTGGCGTAGGTCGAGAACTTGAATCCCTTGGCGTAGTCGAACTTCTCCATCGCGCGGATCAAGCCCAGGTTGCCCTCCTGGATGAGATCCAGCAGTGGCATACCGCGACCGGTGTAGCGCTTGGCGAGCGAAACGACCAGGCGCAGGTTCGCCTCCAGCAGGTGGCTGCGTGCCGCACTGCCTTCGCGCACGATGGCGGCCAGATCCTTCTTGCGGGCTTCCCCGAGGCGTTTCTTGGTGTCCAGAAGGTGCTGGGCGTATAGCCCCGCCTCGATCCGTTTGGCGAGCTCGACTTCGTCCTCCGCTGTCAGCAGCGCAGTCTTGCCGATGCCGTTCAAATACACCCGCACAAGGTCCGCGGCTGGACTCTGGGCGTCCAGATCCTCGGACTCGATGGTACGAGCCGGACGGGTGGTGGCGTTTGCCATCGCTGCCTCCTAGTTGATCCGTAGGTCTTATGTGTTGCAACGCTTGGTTGGCCCAGAAAGTTCCTGAGGTTCCCAAACGGCGCCGTCACTGACCTGCGGATATGCCGTCGGCAGCTGAGAATGTCCTGAGAATTGACATAGCTGTCCCTAAGACGGGTCAGCTGACCCGTCCGGCGGGGTGCGCGGTTGCGGCGAAGGAGCGGGATCAATCGCTCTGCGCTCGGCGGTGGGAAACAGCGAGTGACGATGTTCCTGGGGCCCGTACCGGCGCGGCTCCTCGGCCTTGCGGGCAGGACGGTCGTTGGCGATGAGCACCGCCATCCAGGGCAGTGGGATCGACGCCGCCAAGATCGCCAGCGAGATCCATCCGTTGTGCCAGACGCTGTAGGCCCAGGCGGCGCCCAGCAGGGCCGGGAACCGGAACGCCATCAGCGTCAAATAACGGCGTACCCGGGCGCGGTGTTGTTCTTCGACCGAGACCGCGGCCGCTGTGATGAGTACCGGATGGCCGTCGTCATCGAACGACAGCTCTTTTCTCATATCTCCACAATGTCACAATGTAGGAATGGACACGCAGACGATCGAGCGTCCGGACACCACCGTCGACGAGAGCACAGACAGTGATACGCCGAAGGTTTTCCACTACGTCAAGAAAGACAAGATCGTGGAGAGCGCCGTCATGGGAAACCATGTGGTCGCCCTCTGCGGTGAGATTTTCCCCGTTACTCGGTCGGCCAAGCCCGGCTCGCCGGTGTGCCCGGACTGCAAGCGCATCTACGAAATGATGAAGAAGGGCGACTAGCAGCCTTCGGTGGTTCTCTCGGGAGTCGCCTCATCAGAGCTGTTCTCGGCATCGTTCTGGCCATTTTGTGGGCTCAGCCAATCGCGCAGCTGACGGGCGTGAGTGGCACCCGCCGGCCAGTGTTCCTCGATGGCGGCGTTGAGTTCGGCGCCCAGCACGATCGCGAATCCGAGCATGAACGCGAACAGCAGGAACGCGATAGGGGTGGCCAACGCGCCGTAGGTGTATCCGGTCTGCGTGATCCAGTTCAGGTAGAACCGCAGCCCCAGGCTGGCGATCACAAAGAACGTCACCGCCAGCAGCGCGCCGATCAACAAGCGGTGCGACGGAAGCGGTTTGGGTAGGGCTACCCGGTACAGGAGCGTCACCAGGGCGACCAGTGCGATACCCAACAGTGGGAAGTAGCCGTACCGCAGCAGCGCGTTCCACGAGTCCGGGACGACCTCGGCGATCCGTTTCGGTCCGAGGGCGATTACCGGCAATGTCACCACCGCCATCGCCAGCGCGGCGACGTATAGGCCCAGCGCAAAGAACCTCTGACGAACGGGGTGGCGTAGCGGTGTCTGACCGTGCGCCTCGACGATCGAGTCCACGAAGCTCGATATCGCCGACGACCCCGCCCACAGCGAGATGACGAATCCGATGGACACCACCTCACCACGCCCGTCACGCATGATGTCGATGATCGTGGGCTCGATGATCTCGGCGACCACGCTCTTGCTGAAAACGCTGTTGGCCACCCGCAGCAGTCGCTCTTGGATCTCGGGCAGAGTGTCCGATCCGAACAGCGGCCCGACGAACGTCAAGCTCCCCAGGATGCCCAACAGCAGCGGCGGTAGCGACAGCACCTGCCAAAAGGCGGCTTGGGCTGACTGCGCGAAAATCGAGTCATCCCAACTCTTTACGGCGGTGCGCCGCATCACGTGCAAGACGTCTCGACCTATCGAGACATGGCGCGGCTTCTCACTCATGGCCACACCAGCATTCCTGATGGGATGGTCAGCAGTTGTTACCGGGGGTGAAACCGCGGCGACTAACCCTCGACGGAGGCGCTGATGGACAGCACTGCCGACAGGGCACTCAGCTTCTCGGAGTGCTCATTGGCGTGATGCTGGCAAAAAAGCAGCTCGGCTCCGGACGGGAGCGTGGCGCGGACCCGGGCAGCCGCTCCGCAACGATCGCAGCGGTCAGCCTTCGTCAGCTCTGGACTGGTCAGAGTTGCGTACATGGCTCCTCCGTATCTCTCCTGAGCTTTGCGGTCCGGTGAACCGCTCGGCGCCTATGTATGTACTTTGTCAGACGTTTGGGGGGTTTCGGTTGTTCCCCATGTGTGTCCGGTGTGTCGCGGCTCACGTCCGGGGTGTTACAGGGGGTCGGGCAGGCCGATGAGCCGCGTGCGCGAAGGGAATCAGATACTGGTGTGATGCAGTCGATGGCGCCGGACGAAGCCGAACTAGTTCATATCTGCTCCGTGCAGGAGTGGGCGTCTGCGCGTGAACAGGGGGAGCATCGGCCCACGTCACTGGCCGAAACGGGATTTATTCATCTTTCCGCGCCGCACCAGGTTCACCTTCCGGCCAACCGCTTGTATCGCGGAAGGTGTGATCTGGTCGTATTGTCAGTCGCCTCGAATCTGCTTGACTCTCCGGTACGTTGGGAACCAGGCGTGCCCAGCGATCCCGAATCGATGCTGTTCCCTCACTTGTACGGACCGCTGCCGATCGCCGCAGTTACTTCTGTGGCGAGTTTCCGGCCGGGACCGGATGGTTTTTTTAACCCGCTGGCACCAAGCACTTCCTAAGCTATCAACGTGGTAGCTAGACTGGCGTAACTCGCCGGTCTTGAGATAAGGGGGTAACCGCGGTGGCCTCTTCAAATCACCCGCTTACGACCGTGTTGGCCGACGAGCCCGCGGTCGGTGCCTCATGGCGTCCCGAGCTTGCTGCCATGTTCAATCAGGGGGCCGTCACGGACGACACCCTCAGTCTTGCCTTCACCGAGATCATCGCCGAGAACTTTCGCCCCGGAGCGCTGCCCGTCGAACTGATGCGCCTTCGCGAGGCGGGGACCGTTGTCGTGCCGCACGGTGTGTCTTTGGGTCTGGCCGGAGCCGATCTGCCCGACGCCAAGCGCGTCAAGCATCTGGCCGCGCTGGCCGCGGAGCTCAAGGCTCCGATGGTCAGTGAGCATGTGGCGTTTGTGCGGGCCGGCTATGAGGACGGGCGGGCCGGTGGTGTGCTCGAGGCGGGTCATCTGGTGGCTCCACCGCGCACCACATTGGCTCTGGATGTCCTGGTGGACAACGTGTCCCGGGTTCAGGACGATCTCGGGGTGCCCTTGGCGCTGGAGAACGTGGCCACCACCCTGCAGTGGCCCGAGAACGAGCTCAGCGAGCCCGACTACCTGCGTGAGCTCTCCCGGCGCACCGGCTGCTGGCTGGTGCTCGATATCGCCAACCTGTACGCGACGGCGGTGGCTTCGGGCACCGATCCCGTCGCGCTGCTGCGCCGTTTCCCCGTCGAGCGCGTCGCGTACGTGCACATCGCGGGTGGCCGGTTCGAGGGCAACCTGTACTGGGATACCCACTCGGACACCATCATCGATCCGGTGGCCGATCTGCTCACCGAGCTCGTGGTGCTCACCTCCGGCCGCGGCCTGGGCGTGCTGATCGAGCGTGACGGATCGATCGACGAGGCCAGCGTGAGCACCGACCTTTCGGTGGTCCGACAGGCGATCAAGGCGGGTGTCGTACATGCTTGACAACCGCGAGATGCTGCGGCGCCGTCAGCTCTCGGTGCTGTCGGACCTGCTTGCCGGTAATGCCCCGTCGGGATTCGACGAGTACACGGCGCTGACCGCGGGTGCGCAACTGCGGACCAAGCGGAGCTTCGATATGGCCACGGCGGTGCCGTGGCTCGCGGAAACGCCCAACTGGGAGTACGAATTCGAGCAGTACGCACTCTTGCACTCAATGCGGTGCTGCGTGCTGTGCGACGCCAAGGAATTCCGCGGGTACGCCTATGAGCTGCCACGTCTGCGTGACTGGATCATGGATCGCGAGGTAGCCGAGGGGCTTCGTCGGATCGCACTGGTTCGCCGCGGCGGACGTCGCGAGCTTCAGATCGCATTCGGAAAGAAGCTGCGCTACTTCGCATTACGGCCGGAGCGGGCTGAGGCGTGATGACAGCGGTCATCGTCATAGTGACGGTGACTGTTCTGCTGGTTGTGGGGTTGGGCTTTTTCGTGGCCACCAATTCGGGTAGCCGGCCGCGCAATCAGGATGTTGCGCCGGATCATCAACAGAACGGTTATTCGGGCGCCAGCTGTGGGCCGGACGGCATGGACTAGCCAGTTATGCTGGGCGCGTGCAGATTTCGGACCGTAGGTGACGACTGCACCTGTTGTGGATCCGGATAGGTTCCCAGTAGACGGTCGGCGGTCCCCGAGCTGGTGACGGTGAACCAGTAGTTCTCATTCTTGAAATGGTGGTACCGGTGGTTTCGCCAGACCGCGCGATAGATCGCGTGACGAGGTTTGTAATCGGTATGGACGAGATAGTGCGTCCACTCGTAGAACACCAAAAACAGTGCCACCGTGAGCGCGAAGGTGAGCCCAAGTCCGATGCGCGGGAATGCGAAGAGCGCGGCCAGGGTCAATCCGATGATCACCACGACCAGGCTTGGCAACGGGATGAACACCAGTGGGATATCCCGCGGATCCTGATGATGCAGACGGTGGTCGCGGGCGAGCCGCGAGTCGATTTTCACCGGCCCCAACGAACGCGGGCGCCAATGCAGGATTCCGACGTGGATCAGCCATTCGGCGACGGGGGAGATGGCCACGAGCGCAAGGGGCGTGATGGCATCGGCGATGGTCCAGCCGCCCATCGCGATTCGGGCGCCCAGTAGCACGGCCGACCATGTGAGAAGAATCCATGGGGTGGGGTGTTTGACGAACTCGACAAGGGCATCACGCAGGGTCATCGACTTACGTGCCGCACGGGTCATTGTTGGTTCTCCGATTCGTCCATGATTTCCTTGAGTAGCTTGTCAAAGGCCTTGGTGCCCAAGGCAAGCATGGCGGCGGAGGCCTCTTGGGCGGCGTCTGGATCTTGCGCGGCGATCGCATCGGCGAGTGCGCGGTAGTGGCCGATGTCTCCGACTTCAGCGGCCATGACGTTGACCAGCACGTCCAGGGCCCGGACATATGAGTCACGCATGGTGTTGAACACCAGTCGGAAGGCAATTGAGTCGGCAGTGTCGATGACCAGCTCCCAGAAACCGAGTGCACGCCACATCCTTTGCAGCGGATCAGCTTCGGACTCGAGATCCCCGGCCATGGCCTGTAGCCGGTCGGCGACCCCGGGGCTTGTGTGGGCGCGCTGCGCGGCGAGCCTGGCCACCTGCGGGCCGATCACCGCACGTGCCTCGATGACGCTGGCCAGTGTGCGGCGGTCCACATCTCCGCCGTAGGCGAGCAGAAGTGGCAGCACGTCGAAACCGGCCTCGCTGCGATAGTCCCGGATCACCGTCGAACCACCCTGGCGGATGTGGATCAGGCCCGAGCGCTCCAGGCGGCCCAAAGCTTCGCGGACCGCGGTGCGAGACACCCCGAGTGCCTCGGCAAGGGCTCGCTCACTGGGCAGGGTGTCGCCGGGAGTGCGGTCACCGGTCAGAACCTGCGCCGCGAGCTGACTGAATATCTCGTCGGGAATCGACTGACGGGCGATCGGCTGCAGTGCCATGCCGTCACGATAACACCGAGATTGGTAAGAGGTCTAGTGGTCTGACCAATTTAACCCACGATGGCGTCGGCCTCGATCTCCACCAGCAGTGCCGGATCGATGAGTGCTGACACCTCCACCATCGTGGCGGCGGGGCGGATGTCGCCGAAAAACTCGCCGTGGACCAAACCGACTTCGCGCCAGCGTCCGATATCTGTGACGAAGATGCGGGTTCGTATGACATCGCGTAACGAGGCACCTGCCTGGCTAAGTGCCGACTCGATGCGGCGCAGCGCCTCGCGGGTCTGTTCGGCGATGTCGTCCCCGCCGACAGGTGACCGACCCTGGCGGGCCGCCGTGGTTCCGGCGACGGCGACGTGACCGCCGACCCGCACCGCACGGGAGTAGCCGACCGCTGCTTCCCATTCACCGTTCGACGAGATATTCACGCGTTCCATGGCGGCAGCGTAGGGGGCGGGGAATACCTGCGGCGATCGATTAATTGGACTGCGATGTGACAGGACGCATTCGCATCGGAATCCAGCTGCGGCCCGCCAAGGCGCAGAACTACAAGCAGTGGCGAGACGCTGTGCTCCGCGCCGAGGACAAGGGGGTGGACGTCATCTTCGGTTATGACCACTTCCATTGGCCCGCAGGCACCCTGAGCAGTGCGGGAGTGGTGCTCGACGAGGTGCAGCCCGACGTCAACAATTTCGAGGCCTGGACCGCCCTGGGATCGTGGGCCGAAATTACCTCGCGGGCGGAAATCGGGCTGCTTGTCACCGGCGTGGGCTATCGCAACCCCGATCTGCTGGCCGATATGGCCCGGACCGTCGACCACATCAGCGATGGCCGGCTGATCCTCGGGGTGGGTGCCGGCTGGTATGAAAGGGACTACACCACATACGGATACGAGTTCGGTACGACAGGTTCGCGATTCGATCTGTTCGAGGAGAGCCTGGTTCGGATCGAGAACCGGCTGGGTCAGTTGCTGCCGGCGCCCGTGCGCCCGATACCGGTCCTGATCGGTGGCGGGGGAGAGAAGCGCACCATTCCGTTGGTGGCCCGGCATGCTCATATCTGGCATGCGTTCGCCGACATCGACACCTATCGGCGCAAGAACGACATCCTCATCGCCGAGGCTGAACGAATCGGTCGCGACCACAACGAAATCGAGCGCTCGACTGCCTGGGGGCTGGATCCCGAACGAGGATTGACGGCGGCCGAAGCGGACGCCTATGCCGACGTGGGCGCGAGGTTGTTCACCGTGGGGATCGATGCCGACAACGATTACGACCTGTCCGTGCTCGATGCGCCGCTGGCCTGGCGGGACTCACGCTCTTAACGCGGGTGAATCACCGCGGTTGAATCAGGTAGTGCTCGCCGATCTTCAGCGCGGTCGGCACATCAGCCGTTACCACGGTGGGCGCGGCAGGTGGTGGGATCCGATTCTCCGGGCGCCACGTGACGTCCGAGGGCACCAGGATGAACAGCCCGTCGTGATCACCCACCGGACCGAAGCCTCGCGCGGGTTCGCCGAACGGCAGCAGGCCCAGCGTCTCGTGCATGAGGCGTTGGGCCTTCAGCACGTCGGATACCCCGAAGCCGACCTCGCTGAGAGAACGGATGTCGCCCACGCCGAAGGAATGATCGATGTGGTTGTCGAGGATGTTGCGTTTCGATGAGTTCGAGGACGGCATCGTCAGGGCCGGCGAAGTAGATGCTGCGGGCCTGCCAGTTGGCCGCGCAGTCGAATTCGTCGTGCCATTGACCATCGGTCTGCAGCGTGACGCGCTGCGATAGCCACGCCTTGGCCGTGTTCAGGCTTCCCGCAGGAATGGTGAAGGCGATGTGATGCGCACCGTGATACGCCGGTCCCGGAATCAACGTGAGCGTGCTGTCACCGATATGAACCGTCGCCCGGTCGCGATCCAGTTGTACTGGTAAACCAAGGATTTCGGTGTAGAAGCGAGCAGCGCCGGGCACGTCGGTAGCGGTGATTCGCACATCGTGAATCTTCATATCCGGATGCTAGGAGCTCACGTGCGCTTGAGGTCAAACGAGTGGCTGAAGCTCACCCAGGACGGTGGGTAAGAACTCCGCCACGGTGGGATGAATGTGCACGGTGCGTTGAAGTTGTCGCGCGGGCACGCCGTACTGCATGGTGTCGAGCAGGCAATGCACGACTTCGTCGCCGCCCACCCCGAGGATGGTCGCGCCCAGGATGAGATCGGTATCGGCATCGACCAAAACCTGCATGTAGCCGTCGGTCTCGCCTTTTTCTATGGCGCGGCCGACCTGGCTCATCGGTTTGCGGCCGACGAGAACGGAGTGTCCGGAGGCGCGTGCCTGCGTCTCGGTCATGCCGACCCGACCCAGCGGCGGGTCTGTGTATAGGGCGTAGCAGGGCAGTCTGTCGGTGACCCGTCGTGGATCGTCATCGAGCAGGTTCGCGGCGACGATCTCGAAGTCGTTGTACGACGTGTGGGTGAAGGCTCCGCGCCCGTTGCAGTCGCCCAAGGCCCAGATGCCCGGCACATTGGTGCGCAGCTGATCGTCGACCGTGATGTACCCGCGATCGTCGGTGGTAACACCGGCGCTCTCCAGGCCCAAATCGTCCGTGTTCGGTCGGCGTCCCACCGCGACGAGTATGTGAGAGCCGGTGACCTCGGGCGCACCTTGTGTGCAGTCCACGCCAACGCCGACGCCGTCGTCTCCGCGAGACAGGCTGATACAGGAGGCATTGAGGCGGAAGGAGATTCCCTCACGCTCCAGGACTTCTTGAATGATCGCCGAGGCGTCGGGGTCCTCGCGTTCGACCAGCCGTGGTCCACGGTGCACCACCGTCACCTTGCTGCCGAACCGGCGGTAGATCTGCGCGAATTCCAGTCCGACATAACTGCCGCCGATGACGATGAGATGTTCGGGGATCTCGTCGTACTCGATGAGCGAGCTGTTGGTGAGCAGCGGAACCTCATCGACGCCCGGCCAATCCGGAACCACGGCCCGGCCACCGACGTTTAGGAAGATTCTTTCGGCAGAGATGATCTCGTCTCCCACGGCGAGTTCGGTGGGAGAGATGAAGCGTGCGTGTTCGTGATAGATCGTGCAACCAAGATCCTTGAGCCATTTCTCGCCGCCGTTGCGCGACGGGAGGATCACTGAATCCTTGCGCTCCCGCACGCGGGCCATGTCCATACTCACTGAGCCGTCGAGGACAACTCCCCACCGGGCTGCGTCGCGCGCCATATGGGCGGCGTGCGCGCTGGCGACCAACGCTTTGGTGGGGCGGCATCCGGTGTTGACGCAGGTACCGCCGAACAGGTGTCGCTCCACGATGGCCACCGTCATTCCCGCGCCCCGCAATCGGGCAGCCAGGGAGGGGCCGGCCTGGCCGGCGCCCACGATGACGGCGTCAAAATGTGTGCTCACGTGGCGAGCGCCACGGTGATGGCCACGGCCGCGGCCACAGTGACGACGTCCTCGGTGAGGGCGGCGGGCAGATCCTTACCGAAGGCCTCGGCCAGCTTGCCGCGCGCCCACGCCCCGCCGAGCGTGCCGATCACCGCACCGACGGCGCCGAGCAGAAGACCGATGATGAGTCCGGGAGAAGTGCCGCCCGCCAGAGTGCCGAACACCGCGCCGTAGAAGGCGCCGAGGACCACGCGCGCCGCGAACGCGGGCGGCGCCTTGCGGCTCGGCGTCTTGGGTAGTTTGTCGTTGACGATCTCACCTACCGCCAGCACCGTGGCGATGATGGCGACGATCAGGCTGGCCAAAAATGAGGCCCAGGTACCTTCCACTAGAAGGCATTTGGCGAATGCCGCCCAGCTCAACACGGCAAGTGGGGTCATCGCGCGCAAGCCCGCGACGATCCCGATGAGAAGTGCAGCTATATACAAACCGGTCATGAGTTCTCCCGATGCGTTGGCCGGATCTTGATGCGCTAGAGCGTAGACCTGCGCTGTGTCTTTCGCGTCAGAACAGGGTGGGGTCGTCGAAACCGGGGGCGTGCTCGAGCTTGAGTAGTTCGCGCTTGGTCACGACGCCGCCGTAGGCGGAGAAGCCGTGCAGGCTGTGATCGGCGGCCAGCACACGGTGGCAGGGGACGAGCAGCGGAATCGGATTGCGGCCCAACGACTGTCCCACGGCCTGCGCGGCGCCCGGCGCACCGACTGCAGCTGCCACCTCACCGTAGCTGCGGGTTGTGCCGGGGCCGATGTCCCTGGTTACCGCGTACACCTCGCGATCGAAATCGGTGATGCCGTCCAAATCCAGTTGAACCCACTGCAGATCGTCGTCCTCGCCGGCGAGGACGCGCGTCAGGCCATCGATCGCCGCGGCCACGAAGGGCGGCGGTATCAGTTCGCTTCCGGCGGGGCGTCGTATCCTGGCTAGGGTGGCCGCTTCGTCATGCTCGGGCAGCTGCAACGCGACGATGCCGTTGTCGCTCCACGCGATGGCGCAGGTGCCAATTGCGGTGCCGAAGAAGCAGTGGCCGACAGTGCTCACGCCGCCCAGTATGGCCGGACCCACCGACAGGTCGCGCTCGCCGGTGGGTCCGTGCCGTGGGGTGTCGTGACCGTCATTGCAATGCGCGCCGCAGTTCCGCGATCGCGGCGTCCTTCTCCTCGGCAGTCAGATCGGGATCGCTCTTCACGATCTCGATCTTGTGCTCGATGAACGCGCGGTCATCCGCCCCCTGCCGGTGCTGGCGGCTGAGTTCTTCGAACTCCTGCCGCCGGTCGGCGATGGGGCCGGTACCGGGAGGGGAAGGCGATCCGTTATCACTCATGATCGGCTGCTCCTGCTCAGTCAACTCTTGACCACGAAAGAGTAATTCGGGTCCAGGAACAGTGGCGAGAATCCATGTCCGTCATTGCGAATGGTCGAGTCGGCCGCGCGCAGCAGTGCCCATTGTCCCCAGTTACCGGCCGCGTCGCGGCCCACCAGCATGGTGTTGAGGAATCCGAGCCAGCGGGTGTTCGTGTAGCTGTTCTGGAATGTCTCGACGATCGGTCCCCAGCTGCCGACCCAGCCGGAGGTCTGTTCGGCGGTGGAGGATTGGTAGTCGAAGCGGTACACGAGATCCCAACGGTTCGCCGCACGGTTGTGCAGCAATACCTCGTTGCGCCACCGGTTCGGTGCGATCTCGAAGGACTGATTCCACACGAGCAATGTCTGCAGACCCCAGCCATGTGAGGAGGTGCTGCGCAGGTAGGACGTCAGATTCGCGAAGGGGATGTCGGTCTGCCAATGATCCGAGCGTGCCCAGTCGAACACCTTGAATCGGGCGATGTCCTGCGCGTGGTAGGACACGAACGCCTCGACACCTTTTTGTGCTCGGTTGGTGGCGGTCAGGTACAGGTAGTCGGCCACGTTCCCGCCGGGCTGGTGTGGGCAGACGATCTCGTAGTAGAACGAGGTACCGCGCGCGAAGCGGGTGCGAAAGCTGTTCGTGTAGAACATGCCGTAGCCGACTCCGCCTGGAGGCGGGGTTATCCCGGCGGCGAGTTCGGCGATATCCGCCACCCCCGCAGCCTCGGCCAGCGTTGCCTCGGCCTCGCGGCGGGTGGTCGCCGGGAGCTTCGGATGTGATTGCAGCACAGCCAGCTTCGATGCGAGGAAGGCTCGTTCTGCGTACGGATCCTTGGCGGTCTCGGCGGTCAGCTTGCGGAACTTACTGCGTCGATCGGCCACCTCGCCGTCCAGGGGCGGCGGCGCGGTCACTTCGGTGTCGAGTGTTGCGGTCATGGTGTGTCCTTCGATTCCAGCCCGATGACTGTCACCGGGTTGGCACCATGTTGTGCGAGTGGACATCCGCTCGACATGCGTAGCGGGCTACTCCATTCGCGCTTCGATCACTGTGGGTCTGCTACTTCGGTGCGGCAGCGATATCGTCGTCGGGCGTGTCTGCCAGCGCCCGTTGGGGTTCCGCGGTCGCTGCGATCTCGCTGAGGTCTCCCGCGGCTTCGGCGGGGGTGAGCTTGGCCTTGCGCCAGGTGTACGCGACCAGTGCCACCCAGGCGATGACGATCACCAGGTAAATCGGCGTACGCACTGAGTCGGGAGTGTCGAAATACCGCAGCAGTGTGCGGGCGTTGGTCAGCACCAGTACGCCGCCGACCGCGGTGCCGAGCACCACGGAGTTGACGCGCGAGACAAGCCAGGCCGCGATCGGCGCGGCGATCACGCCGCCCAGGGCCAGCCCGGCGATCACGATCAGATTGTTGAAGAACTCAGAGCCGAGCCCGAACAGGAAGCCGATGCTCGCCGAGACGGCGACGATGAACTCCGACGCACTCACCGAGCCGATCACCGTGCGGGGTGCGGCCTTACCGCTCGTGAGCAAGGTGCTTGTCGTGATGGGCCCCCAGCCGCCGCCACCGGAGGCGTCGATGAATCCGCCGAAGAGGCCCAGCGGGGCCAGGAACCTCGCCGAGAACGGTGTCGTCGGCGCATAGTTCCCACGCGGCGGGTTGGTGCTGAATCGGTAGATGAGGTAGACGCCGATGGCCAGCAGGATCCCCGCCGTGATCGGGGCGGCGGACTCCGTGGACAACCGTGACAGCACGGTGGCCCCGAGGAACGCGCCGATGCCGCCGGGTATGCCCAACCGCAGCAGGACACGCTTGTCGACATTGCCGAACCGCCAGTGGGAGACACCCGAGGCCAGCGTCGTGGCGACCTCGGCGAAGTGCACGGCGGCACTGGCGTGGGCGGCACCGACACCGGTAAACACCAGCAGCGTCGTGGCCGTGACCCCGAACGCCATACCGAGCGTCCCGTCGACGATCTGGGCACCAAGACCCACGAGAGTAAAGATGAGAAGTTTGATCACGGGACGGGCTCCTGGCGGGTATTTGTGCGTCTAGCAGGAGTTTCGACAGTAGAGCTGACAGGTTCCGAATTCGCCGGTTGTTCTTACCGTGATCGAAACCTGTGGCTGACCTGTCAGCTCACTGTGAATACCTGCCGACGCCGTCCGCCAGCGCGGAACGGGGTCCTAGTCGAGGTAGTCGCGCAGCACCTGCGAACGGCTCGGGTGGCGCAGCTTCGACATGGTCTTGGACTCGATCTGCCGGATGCGCTCACGGGTCACCCCGTACACCTGACCGATCTCGTCGAGGGTGCGCGGCTGGCCGTCGGTCAGACCGAAGCGCAGACGCACCACGCCGGCCTCACGCTCGGAGAGCGTCTCCAACACCGACTGCAGCTGATCCTGCAGCAGGGTGAAGGACACCGCGTCCACGGCGACCACGGCCTCGGAATCCTCGATGAAGTCGCCGAGCTGCGAATCGCCCTCGTCACCGATGGTCTGGTCCAGCGAGATGGGCTCACGCGCGTACTGCTGGATCTCCAGCACCTTCTCCGGCGTGATGTCCATTTCCTTGGCCAGCTCCTCGGGCGTGGGTTCGCGACCCAGGTCCTGGAGCAGCTCGCGCTGAATGCGGCCGAGCTTGTTGATGACCTCGACCATGTGCACCGGGATGCGGATGGTGCGGGCCTGGTCGGCCATCGCGCGGGTGATGGCCTGACGGATCCACCAGGTGGCATACGTCGAGAACTTGTAACCCTTTGTGTAGTCGAACTTCTCGACCGCGCGGATCAGACCCAGGTTGCCTTCCTGGATGAGGTCAAGGAAGGCCATACCGCGGCCCGTGTAGCGCTTTGCCAGCGACACCACCAGACGCAGGTTGGCCTCCAGCAGGTGGTTCTTGGCGCGATCGCCGTCACGGCAGATCCACGACATGTCGCGGCGCTGGGCGGCGGGAAGCTTCTCACCCTTTTCGGTCAGCTCGGTGACGATCTGGGTTGCGTACAGACCGGCCTCGATCCGCTTGGCCAGCTCAACTTCCTCTTCGGCGTTGAGCAGGGCCACCTTGCCGATCTGCTTGAGGTAGGCGCGCACCGAGTCCGCGGAGGCGGTGAGCTCGGCGTCCTTACGGGCCTGTCGCAGCGCCTCGGATTCCTCTTCGTCCCAGACGAAGTCGCCTGACGCCTTGTCCTTCTCGGTGGGCTCGTCGCTTTCGGCCTCCGCCTCGGGCTCGGGTTCGACGGCAACCTCGGCGAGGTCGGCCTCGATGTCGGCGTCCTCGGCGAGGTCAGGCTCGAGATCCTCACCGGGCTCGATGTCGGCGTCCTCGGGGCTGCCCTGCGGTTCGAGAGCGGGATCGATTGCCTTGCCTGCGGCTTTCTTGGCCGGTGCCTTCTTGGCGGGGGCCGCCTTCTTCGCGGGGGCCTTGGCCGCGGCCTTTTTGGCCGGTGCCTTCTTCGCGGGTGCTGCCTTGACGGCGGCCTTCGCGGGGGCCTTCTTGGCTGGTGCCTTCGCGGGTGCTGCCTTGACGGCGGTCGTCGTCGAAGGTGCTTCGTCGGCGGCCTGCGTTACCGGAGCTGCTTTCGTGGCTGCCACGTACGCCCTTTCCTGGCTACTTCTTCGACGCGCATGGGCATGCAAAATCGAGAATTTGGCTGTCTGCTTGATGTTCGTCGCTGCCGGGGAGCACCTGCGTGGCCCTGCGTGCGGCTATCTGTTGCCATTGTAACGACAACAGCGCAGAACCTGTGAAAAAGCTAAGGTGAAACGCCAGCATGTGCGGCCATCGCCGCGCCAACGATTCCCGCCGTGTTCTGCAGTGCAGCGGCCACCACCGGGGTTCGATTCGTCAGCAGCGGCACCCACTTGTCGGCCTTGCGGCTGATTCCTCCGCCCACGATGAACAGGTCGGGCCACAGCGCGTTCTCCACGGCCTCCAAGACCTTGGTGACCTCGGGCGCCCACTGCTTGTAGCTCCAATCGTTCTTTTCCTTCACCGACGACGCCGCACGATGCTCGGCCTCCATGCCGCCGACTTCGATATGTCCGAACTCTGTGTTGGGCAACAGGATTCCGTTATGAAGGACGGCAGACCCGATCCCGGTTCCGAACGTCAAGAGGACGACCAGGCCGGACTGATCCTTGCCCGCTCCGTACCGGTCCTCGGCCATTCCGGCGGCATCGGCGTCATTGAGCACGGTGACGGGTTGGCCGTTCAATTCGGCGCTGATGATGTCGTGGACGTTGACGCCCAACCATGATTTGTCGACGTTCGCGGCGGTACGCGCCTCGCCGTGCACGATCACGCCCGGATAGGTCACGCCAACGGGCCCTGTCCAGGAGAAATCACGGACGACTGTGGCGATGGTCTCTGCGACGGCCGTCGGCGTGGCGGGCTGGGGAGTGGGGTATTTGACTCGTTCGCCGATCATCTCGCCGGTAGTCAGATCCACGATCGCGCCCTTGATGCCGCTGCCGCCGACGTCGATGCCGAACCCTCGCTGTGCGGTCTCGCCGGCTTGCGTCGCAGGTGCGGACGGTGCGGATTCGGTGGCGGTCATCGGCGCTCCTTGGCCCTGGATCTACATGGCTGGCGAACACGGTCGAACACAGCCGGAACAGACTAAATGCGAGTGACACCCTAATGCCCCAGGGGACGCCGCGCGTGACGCTCGTGGCTGTGCTGCGATAGACGCGTGGGAATCGATCCGGGAGCGTTGCGTTCGGTAGCGGTGCGGCTGGCATCGGAGGCCGCCGAATTTGTGCGGCATCGGCGCGGAACCGTCGATTGGGCGGCCTCTGTGCGGACCAAGACCTCCGAGACAGATCCGGTGACCCTCGTCGACACAGAATGTGAACGGCTGCTGCGCCGCAGGCTCTCGACGTTGCGCCCGGATGACGCGATCCTGGGGGAGGAGGACGGGGTGACCGAAGGGGGCGCGAGCGGCTCATCGCACGTGCGCTGGGTGATCGATCCGATCGACGGCACGGTCAACTTTGTCTACGGCATTCCCGCGTATGCCGTGTCGGTGGCCGCTCAGGTGGACGGGGTGTCGGTGGCGTCTGCGGTGGCCGATGTCGCGGCGGACCGCGTCTTCTCGGCGGCCTCAGGCCTTGGCGCGACCGTGCGTGAGGCAAATGGCCTGCAGTGGCCCTTGGCGTGTAATCCGGTCCGGGAGGCACGGTTGGCTCTAGTGGCTACGGGCTTCGCGTATTCGACGGCGCGGCGAGAACGTCAGGCTCAACTGGTCGCACAGCTCCTGCCCAAGGTGCGTGACGTGCGGCGGATCGGATCCGCAGCGCTGGATCTGTGTGCGGTGGCAGAGGGGCGTGTCGATGCCCAGTACGAGCACGGGCTGGGGCCGTGGGACTGGGCCGGCGGTGCTCTCATCGCGCGTGAGGCCGGTGCGGTGCTGGTGCTGCCGGACGCGGATGCCCGCAGTGCCGACGGCGCCCTCATCGCGGCCATGGCTCCCGGACTCGCCGAGGAATTCGGGCAGCTCCTGACCGATATCGACGCGATGGCGCCGATTCCCGGCTAACAGGTGCTCTGCCGCGCCTTGAGGATGAAATCAGAGTTGGCCTGGTTACCGGATTTGAGGCTGTTGAGCGCCGAGGTGACCGCGTTACCCGAGGCGAGTTCGGTGAACTCGCTGCCGAGCGCCAGGTCCACCGAATTGTCGGATCGCTTGTCCTCGATGAACTCGACACACGGCGCCACCAGCGAGAGTGTCAGGGCGTTGGCGTACCCGGATTCCCCGAATCGGATCTGTCCGACACAGTTCAGACGGGACCCGCTGGGGTAGAAGGGGTCGTTGTCGGCGGTCGGTGAGGGGAACCCCAGATCGCGCAGCGCGGTGGAGACATCCCCGGCCTGACCGGCCTGGCCGTTGGCGTTGAGGACGCGTGCCTTGACGTCGTTGAGCGTCGCCGGGGTGGTTCCCGACAGCGAGGAGCGTGACACCGGCTTACCGATGGACCCGGCCCCGGGCTCGGTCTGCGGAGCGGGCGGGTTGCATGCCGTCGCCTCCTTGACCGGCGCTTCCCGGGTGAGCGCCGAGGCCCAGACAAATACCGTGACGACCAGGAGCGCTATTCCCACGCAAAGGGCTGGCAAATAGTTCCGGCGGCGGAAC
The DNA here is from genome assembly GCF_002013385.1 of Mycobacterium sp. D16R24. Classification (NCBI taxonomy): domain Bacteria; kingdom Bacillati; phylum Actinomycetota; class Actinomycetes; order Mycobacteriales; family Mycobacteriaceae; genus Mycobacterium; species Mycobacterium sp. D16R24. Next base: position 176,934 of record NZ_MAEV01000002.1, read on the forward strand.
GGGCGCCCGTACTTGTCTACCGAGGTGCCCTCGGTGATGTCTGCGACCACGGATGGCACTCTAGGCCAGCTGACTTCTAGGCGACAGACGGCGAAATAGACTGGGTGTCCACTACCGTGTGATGTAAATCACACAAAGAACCGACGGGATCTGGGCACTAATAGTTTGTGGTGTCCGTTTCAGCCTGGTACAAAGCCTTGCTGCGCCTAATGCAGAAGCTTGAAGACGAGATGGTGATAAGGGGATGGACGCATGGCTACCGACTACGACGCTCCGAGGCGATCAGACGCCGACGATGTGTCAGAGGACTCGTTAGAGGAGCTCAAGGCTCGTCGTAACGAAGCACAGTCGGCGGTGGTCGATGTCGATGAGGCGGAAACCGCCGAATCGTTCGAGCTACCAGGTGCCGACCTTTCCGGTGAGGAACTTTCGGTCCGGGTCATCCCGAAGCAGGCCGACGAGTTCACCTGTTCGAGTTGTTTCCTGGTGCACCACCGCAGCCGGCTGGCCAGTGAGAAGAACGGCCAGCTGATCTGCACCGACTGCGCGGCCTGAGAGTCGGAGCTAGTCGCGGCCTAGCCGCGTACTAGCTCCGTAGGGCTGCCAGTACCCGGTCGGGATGGCGGCTGCTCACCAGCCAGTACGGCGTCGGATCTTCCGGGTCGTCGAGTACCACCAGGACCAGCGGGCCGATCCAGGCCCGATGCACGACGAAGGCCGCCGGATCGAGCTGACGGCCGAGCGCCGAGCTCTTCGCGGTGGCGGGAATTGCCGCTGACTTGGCGATGACACTGACCGGCAGATGTGCTGATCCGGCGCGCAGCTCGGCGCCGCCGTCCGGTCCGGCGGCAACCTCCACGCGGATCCTGCTGAACCACAACAAGACTCCCGCGACAATCGCGAACAGGATCGGGTACGGCACCCAGCTGGGCAGTTGGCGCATGCTCTGATTGATTTCCAGCCCGAGCAGCGTTGCCGCGCCAAAGCCGGGCAGGGGCCACCACCACGGAACCCACAGCCGCTCGACGTAGCGGATATCGGTCGTGTTGTTGGGGGAGGCCGTCACGCGGCCAAGGGTAGTCTGGGCGATCGTGCCCACACCTACGAGATTGGCGATCGTTCGCCTCGATCGAGAGCTGCCCCTGCCGTCCCGTGCGCATGCCGACGACGCGGGGGTCGATCTCTACAGCGCCGAGGACCTCGTGATCGAGCCCGGGCGCCGGGCGTTGGTGGGTACCGGTATTGCCGTGGCTGTCCCGACCGGGATGGTCGGGTTGGTGCATCCACGCTCGGGCCTGGCTGCGCGCGTGGGCCTTTCGATCGTCAACAGCCCTGGCACGATCGATGCCGGGTATCGTGGCGAGGTGAAGCTGAGCCTCATCAACTTGGACCCGGAGACCCCGATCGTCATCGCCCGTGGTGACCGGATCGCGCAGTTGCTGGTTCAGCAGGTTGAGCTGCCCGAGCTGGTTGAAGTGGATTCTTTTGACGAGGCCGGTCTGGCCGTGACCACCCGCGGTGTGGGCGGACACGGATCCAGCGGCGGACATGCGAGTTTGTGATGGCTTTGCACCGAAGTGGTGGTCTTAACGACCTGGACGATGCCGACGACGCGTCGGGCGAAACATTCGACGGTCCATACGAAGTCGAGGACTTCGAGAGTCCGGAGGACGCCGGAATCGGGCGCCTGGACCTGGGTTCGGTACTCATCCCGGTGCCCGAGGCCGGACAGATTCAGGTCGAGTTGACCGCTTCCGGTGCTCCCGGTGCGGTCTTCGTGCTGACACCCAACGGGCGCTACTCGGTGGCCGCCTACGCCGCACCGAAATCCGCCGGACTGTGGCGCGAGATCGCGGGCGAGCTGGCTGAATCGCTGCGCAAGGAAGCGGCAGAGGTGTCCATCGCCGACGGACCGTGGGGCCGTGAGGTCGTCGGAGTCGCCGAGGGAGGCTCCGTGCGCTTCATCGGGGTCGACGGCTACCGCTGGATGATCCGCTGCGTGCTGCAGGGGCCCGCCGAGACTTTCGACGCGCTGGCGCAGGAGGCCCGCGACGCGGTGGCCGATACCGTCGTCCGCCGCGATGACAGCCCGTACCCCGTGCGCACTCCGCTGCCGGTCGCACTGCCCGAACCGATGCTCGAGCAGCTGCAGGCGGCTCAAGCGCAGGCGATGGCCCAGGCAGAGGCCGAGGCCGTCGCCGAGGAGCCCGCCCCGCAGGATGATCCGACGCCCGTGGCCCGCCGCAGCGTCTCCGGGTCAGCCATGCAGCAGCTGCGGTCCACGATCACCGGCGGCTAGATCCGGCGGGCGAGCGCGAGCTTGGGGTTTAGTCGGGATCGAACCGGAACACCGACAGCGTTCCGGCCAGGGCTTCGAACTCATCTGGGGTTCCATGACGGACCAGCCCGGCGCTTTTCGCGAACCGCACACCCACCGGAACCTTCACAGCGAATTCCCGCAGGGCGCGCCGTGCCGTCTCGGGCGGCACGCTGATGATCCTGACGTGCTGGACGCGGTTTCGTCGGGTGAGAGTTCCGGAACCGGCCGCGGCGGCGTTGCGTGGCCAATCCGAGCCCGGATAGCCGCCTACGGCGTAGAGCTGACCGTCCATCTCGAATGGTGTGATCGGCGTGGGGCGGGGATGCCCGGTCTTCCTGCCGGGGACGGTCAGCACCATCGCCGGACCAGTGGGTATGCCGAGGCGGTGAAATGCCCGCACCACTTTGTTCATCGATTTGAGCCACCGCGGTGGGGTGTTGGTCATGGCCGTCATCCCTTCTGTGGTGCGAACTCGGCACGTGCGAACTCAGCCCGGTATCTGTTGGCCCAGGATGTGAAGGTCTCCGCGGGACGCTCGAGTATCCGGTCCACCCCGTGCGTCACAACCGCCGGCACGGTCACCGTGGCTGCCTGCATGGCCAGGTATGCGTCGGCGAATCCCGCCGGAAACCCCAGACCGGCGAAGTGTTGACGGACGAGATCGTCGGAAACCTGCAGGTATTCCAACGGCCGATGCAGAACCTCCCCGAGTGCCGCGACCAGGTCGGCGTTGGTGAATGCCTGCGGGCCGGTCAACGGGATGCGATGTCCGACGAGGTCGTCCGTGAGCAGGGCATGCGCCGCGACCTCGGAGATGTCCCGGTCCGCGATCGGGGCGACAGAGGCGGCCGCGTACGGTCCGCGGACCGCGTCACCCGCCTTGAGCTGGCCCGCCCACATCCCGAGAAAATTGGACGTGAAGACCGTCGGACGCAGACTCACCCACTCCACTCCGGAATCGACGGCGCACTGTTCCACCTCTTTGTTTCGATCACCGCGGAACCGCGATGGTTGCCGGGAGACGTCGTCGTCGCAGTTGATCGCCGAGAGTGCGACCAGGCGGGTAACCCCTTCGCGTACGGCCTGATCCACAAAATCGATGAGGTCCTCTCCGAGTGCTCGAGAATTCAGGAAGACGGCGGTGGCACCGCGCAGGCCGGCTCGGGCCCTCTCGATGGTTTTCACCTGGGGTGAAAAATCCGCGTGCGCAGGGTGGCGAGTGACCGCGCGTACGTCGGCGCCCGCCCTGCTGAGCAGATCCACAAGCGGGCGCCCCACATTGCCTGTTGCGCCGGTGACGAGAATTGTCATGTCGGGTGCTCCAATTCGGGAGGTTCGGATGGCTTTCCATGTTTCGGCCACATGAGTACGACGGGGCGCGGGCGCGAGAAGTTACCGAAGTGGGCGGTAACTTTCCGGGCCGCGGAATCGTCGTAGTGACATGAGTTCCTCGTCTACGCGCGGCGCGCTGGTGGCCGCGGCCTGGCGTGAGCACTACCCATACCTGGTGAATCTGGCCTATCAAATGCTCGGCGACATCGGGGATGCCGAGGACTGTGCTCAGGAGGCGTTCGTGCGGCTGGCGCGCGCCGACCGGACGGAGATCGACGAGCCGCGGGCCTGGCTATCGGTGGTGACCGGCCGGTTGTGCCTGGACCAGTTGCGTTCGGCACGAATGCGCCGTGAGCAGACGGGCGTCGCATCGACCGTGGAATCCGGTGCACCGCTGCATGTTTCCGCGAGCGCTGATCCCGTCGACAGAGTCACTCTGGACGACGAGGTGCGGGGTGCCTTGCTGGAGGTGTTGCGCACGTTGAGTCCCGGCGAGCGGGTCGCGTTCGTCTTGCATGACGTGTTCGGAGTGCCGTTCGAGGAGATCGCGTCGACAGTAGGCCGTCCGGTGGGCACGTGCCGCCAGCTCGCCCGGCGTGCGCGGACCAGATTCCAGCAGTCGGCATCGCGCACCGGTGATGTCACCGGTGCCGAACACCAGCAGCTGATCGAAAAGTTCGTCACCGCATGTGCAAACGGTGATCTGACCGGACTGATGGGGGTTCTGGATCCCAGCGTCTGGGGAGTAGGCACCATCATCGGGGATCCGGCGCCCCCACCACAGGTCAACCGTGGACGCACAGATGTCGCCACCAACCTGCTCGTCTACCTCGGTCACGGTGCCACGTTGGTCGGTGGGCCGTTCGGGCAGCCGGTTCTGCTGGCCTTCGCGCAGCGCAGGCTGTTCGCGGTGGTCACCCTGACGGTGCGCGAGGGCCTGGTGCTCAAGATTGAGGCCACGGCCGACCCCGCAGCGCGTGGTCTGTGATTCAGATGTCGCTCAGCGCACCGACGCACGCCCGGCCCAAACAGGACGGGTCGGCGCCCAGCTGATCGAGGGTGAAGGTGCGCAGCGCCGCGCGCGGCGCCCAGGACGCCCAGTCCTGGGCGACTGTAAGCGGATGTATCGGATCATCGGTGGCCGCCGCCACTGCCAAGGGCACGGTCAGTCCGCGGATATCGTCGGCCGTCGGGTTCATAAATGCCGACACCTCCTGCATGGCGCTGGGCAGACCAGGCCACTGGGCGGCCCACGAGCGGGTGAGCTCTGCCGCAAGCCAGGCGGGGCTGCTGGCCTGCATCGCGGCGGTGACTGCGGCCAACCCGTCCGAACGCAGCGATTCCGCGGTGACCCGGGCGGACACCGAGGCCGGCGAGTTTTCCGGCTTTCCGGTCCACGCGGGCATGGCTGCGAGCACCGCCACCGTCGCCCCGGGGTTGCGCAGGGCCCACGTCAGGGCCACGGCGGTGCCGATGGACATCCCGCCCACGACGATCGGGCCACCCCGAGCGGCCCGGTCAAGCGCCCGTAAGTAACTGTTGACCAGGTCATTCGGTTCTGGACGCACCGCGACCAGGGTGGCCCCCGCGCTGCTGAGAGCGGGGCCGAACGCCCGCGTGATGTAGTCGTCGTCGGAGCCCGTGCCCGGCATGAGAACAGCCGTGTGGCCATCAAGTTCGGGGGATAGGCCGCTTGCGGCAAGACCGTTGATGGGTGTCACGCACCTGATCTTGCCCGGTGTGCGGGACACCCCGGGGGCCGCCTGGCATCGGGGCGTGCAAAGGTCTACCGTGGCGGTTGCACCGATGAGCCGCTTGCGCCAAGTGACTCCACGAGCGATCACACGATCGGGCATGTTGAGAGGCCAGGACGAGAAGTGGCTACCACAGGCGGTTATCTGCGTCGACTGACTCGTCGGCTGACAGAGGACCTGGAGCAAGTAGACGCCGAGAAGATCGGTGACGACGCCGCCGCCACCGGTGCTCAGCGCGTCATCGATTGTCAGCGCGGCCAAGAGGTCACCATGTGCGGAACCTTGCGCACCGTCGAGACCAATTCCAAGGGTTGCGTGGCAGGCGTGAAGGCCGAGCTGTTCGACGGCACCGACACGGTGATGCTGGTCTGGCTGGGTCAACGCCGAATCCCCGGTATCGAATCGGGCCGCACCCTGCTGGTGCGCGGTCGACTCGGCAAGCTTGAGAACGGCGGCAAGGTGATTCACAACCCGTACTACGAGATTCAGCGCTAAGTGCCAGAGACCCCATCGCACGAGCCGGACGGCTCGGGCGGCGCGCATGTCGGCTCGGATACCGCGGAGGGCCCGCAGCTGAAATTCAGCGTGCCCGGGACCAAGCCCGAGGAGCCGGGAAGCTCGCCACTGCACGAGATGTGGCATCAGGCCGGGGGATGGCAGGGAATCGTCTACTCGTCGATCCCGGTGATCGTTTTCGTTGTCGCGGTCAGCATCTCCTCGTTGATGCCGGCGATCGTCGCTGCGCTGGTGGCCGCCACCCTGGTTTTGGTCTGGCGTCTGGTGCGGCGTGAATCGCTGCAACCGGCAGTCTCGGGGTTCATCAGCGTCGGCATCAGCGCACTGATCGCGTACCTACTGGGAGAGGCCAAGGGCTACTTCCTCATTGGGATCTGGGCCAACTTCTTCTGGGGCACGGTCTTTTTGGTATCGGTGATCATCCGCCGCCCGATCGTGGGCTACGCGTACAGCTGGGCCACCGGCGGCGACATGTCGTGGCGCGGTGATCGGCGCATCCTGACGGCCTTCGATATCGCGACGGTGGCCTGGATCGTGTTGTTCGCCACCAGATTTGTCGTGCAGCAGTGGCTATACCTCGCGGGCAACACGGCCTGGCTGGGCGGCACCAAGATTGCGATGGGCTGGCCGTTGACGGCCGTCGGCGCATTGATCACCTTGCTGGTGATCCGCTATGTGCGCCGCCACACCGACGTGGCCGAGGAATCCTCGACCAGTACCTAGCCGAGGACCGCGCGGTGGAGCTCGTCCTCAATGTCCGCGGTCGCGACCAGGATCAGCTCATCGCCGCCTTCGAGGGGCTCATCGGCCTGTACGGGAATGACCCGTGATCCGCGCAGAATCGCCACCAGCACTGCGTCGCGGGGGAGCTCCAGCTTCCGAACCGGCTTGCCGCCCCACGGGGTGTCGTCGGGAAGCGTGATTTCCACCAGATTGGCCTGACCGCGCCGGAATTCCATGAGCCGCACCACGTCACCCACGGCGACGGCCTCCTCGACGAGGGATGCCAGCATGCGCGGTGTCGATACCGCGACATCGACGCCCCAGGCATCGTCGAACAGCCACTCATTGCGCGGGTCGTTCACCCGGGCCACGACGCGCGCCACGGCGAACTCGGTCTTGGCCAGCAGGCTCAGCACCAGATTGGTCTTGTCGTCACCGGTCGCCGCGATCACCACGTCGAAGGTGTGCAGTTCCTCGGATTCCAACAGGCTGATCTCGCAGGCATCCCCAAGCCGCCAATGCGCCTCGGGCACCGCCTCCGGATCGATGTGATCGGGATTGCGTTCCAGCAGGGTGACTTCGTGTCGGCTCTCGATGAGCTCGCGTGCGATGGAACGTCCGACGGCGCCGGCGCCTCCGATGGCGACCTTCATCGGGCACCCCCGTGGTCATCGTCGGCATCCTCACCCGGCGGCTGCGCCGCGATCGCCATGGCCTCGGCGGCGCGTCCGGACACCGCCGACACATACACCTCGTCACCGTCCTGGATGACTGTCTTGGTGTCGGGAAGCACGCCCGTACCAAACCGGATGATGAAAGCCGCCCGCGCACCGGTGGCGGTCTCCAGCGCCGTGACGCGCTTGCCTATCCACTCTTCGTGCAGCGCGAGCTCGGTGACGACCACCGAACCGGACGGATCACGCCACTTGGTCGTGTCGCTTTCCCGGGTGAGGGCATGCAGCAGACGATCTGTCGTCCACGGCACGGTGGCGACGGTCGGAATGCCGAGGCGCTCGTAGACGGCGGCACGCTTGGCGTCGTAGATACGGGCCACCACGCGCTCGACGCCGAAGGTCTCGCGGGCCGCCCGGGCCGAGATGATGTTCGAGTTGTCACCGGAGGAGACCGCGGCGAACGCCTGTGCCCGCTCGATCCCGGCCCGCAACAAGACGTCGCGATCAAAACCCATGCCGACGATGCGTTCGCCAGTGAATTCGGGGCTGAGCCGGTTGAACGCGGAGGCTTCCTTGTCGATGATCGCCACCTCGTGGCCAATCCTGGCCAGGCCCCCGGCCAGCGCGGCGCCCACACGCCCGCAGCCCATCACCACTACTCGCACCGGTAGACCCTTCTGGATAGGCGTTCGTCTTACTACGCGCCGCGATGCTGAACGCCGCGTCACGGCACCCGACACAGCGATGTCAAGTGAGACCGTACCGCGATTGCTCGCGTGGCCTAATGTTGGCGTTCGTGTCTACGCTTTCCAAGCTGTCGACGGCGGCTCGACGCCTGGTAATCGGCCGACCGTTTCGCAGTGACAGCCTTGGCCATACCCTGCTGCCGAAGCGCATCGCGCTACCGGTTTTCGCCTCGGACGCCCTGTCCTCGGTGGCGTATGCGCCCGAGGAAATCTTCCTGGTGCTCTCGGTCGCGGGCATGTCCGCCTATGCGTTGACGCCGTGGATCGGACTTGCGGTCGCCGCGGTCATGATGGTCGTGGTGGCGAGTTACCGGCAGAACGTGCACGCCTATCCTTCCGGTGGCGGCGACTATGAGGTGGTCACCACGAATCTCGGGCCTACCGCGGGCCTGACGGTCGGTAGCGCCCTGCTGGTGGATTACGTGTTGACCGTTGCCGTTTCCATGTCCTCGGCGATGTCGAACATCGGCTCGGCCATCCCGCTAGTCGCGCAGCACAAGGTCACCTTCGCGGTGGTCGCCATTGTGATCCTGATGTCGATGAATCTGCGCGGAGTCCGCGAATCGGGCGCCGCGTTCGCGATTCCCACGTATGCCTTCATGATCAGCATGTACCTCATGTTGGGCTGGGGGCTGTTCCAGATCTACGTGCTCGGTACCCCGCTGAAGGCGGAATCGGCCTCCTTCGAGATGCATGGCGAAGGAAACGGCCTCCTGGGCTTTGCGCTGGTGTTCCTTGTCGCGCGGGCTTTCTCGTCGGGCTGTGCGGCGTTGACGGGTGTGGAAGCGATCAGCAATGGTGTGCCTGCCTTCCGGAAACCCAAGTCGCGCAACGCGGCCACGACGCTGTTGCTCCTCGGTGGCGTCGCCATCACCCTGTTTATGGGCATCATCCTGCTGGCCGAACGCACCGGAGCCAAGATCGCCGAGGACCCGGCGCAGCAGCTCGTGGGTGCACCCGCCAACTACCACCAGAAGACCCTGGTCGCCCAGCTTGCCGAGGCGGTGTTCGGTGACTTCCGGATTGGATTCCTGTTCATCACCGTGGTGACGGCCCTCATCCTGGTGCTGGCCGCCAATACCGCGTTCAATGGTTTCCCGGTGCTCGGATCGATTCTGGCGCAGGACCGTTACCTGCCGCGCCAACTGCACACGCGCGGCGACCGGCTGGCGTTCTCCAACGGCATCATCTTCCTGTCGGCAGTCGCCATCTTGTTCGTGGTGGCGTTCAAGGCCGAGGTGACCGCGCTCATTCAGCTGTACATCGTCGGCGTCTTTGTGTCCTTCACGCTCAGCCAGATCGGCATGGTGCGGCACTGGACCCGGCTGCTCAAGACCGAGACCGACCCGGCGGTACGCGGCAAGATGATCCGCTCACGCATCATCAACACCATCGGTTCCATCATGACCGGCACAGTGCTGATAGTCGTCCTGGTCACCAAATTCCTTGCCGGAGCATGGATCGCGATCCTGGCAATGGGTCTGCTGTTCGTGCTCATGAAGATGATTCACAAGCACTACAACACGGTGGCCCGTGAGCTGGACAACCACGAGGGAGAAGTGGTGTTGCCCAGCCGCACCCATGCCGTCGTCCTTGTCTCCAAGGTGCATCAGCCCACGCTGCGCGCCCTCGCCTACGCCCGTGCCACCCGTCCCGACGTCCTGGAGGCGATCACCGTCAGTGTTGACGATCGGGACACCCGAGAACTCGTCAGGGATTGGGAGACAAGCGATCTCAGCACTCCGCTGAAGGTGATCGCCTCCCCGTATCGCGAAATCACTCGGCCCATCCTCGACTACGTCAAGCGCATCAGCAAGGAAGCGCCGCGCACAGTCGTCTGCATCTTCATTCCCGAGTATGTGGTGGGGCATTGGTGGGAGCAGGTGCTGCACAACCAGAGTGCGCTGCGACTCAAGGGGCGCCTGTTGTTCGTTCCCAATGTCATGGTCACATCCGTTCCGTGGCAGCTTGACTCGTCCGAGCGTCGCCGCGAGCTCGACGAGCAGTCCGCACCCGGCGACTCACGGCGAGGGTTCGACTCCTAGTGGCAATCGGCGAAATCCTCGAGGTCCAGACCGGTGGGCCCGCCAATGGGGGCAGCGTGGTGGCCCGGCACGACGGGCGCGTCATCTTCGTCAGATACGCGTTACCTGGCGAGCGGGTGCGTGTCCAGATCACCGATGACCGGCAAGCCAGCTTCTGGCATGGCGTCGCCGTCGACGTCCTGGACCCGTCACCGCACCGCATCGATCCGATATGCCCCATCGCGCATGGTAGCGGCGAGTCTGGTTGCTGTGACCTGTCTTTCGTCGATCCGGCGTATCTGCGCGAGCTCAAGGGTGATGTGGTGAGCCAGCAGTTGTCGCGGCTCGGCAAGTACGACTGGCAGGGTGCGGCCGAACAGATCGGGGCCGGAGACTCCACGGGGTGGCGGACTCGGGTGCGTTTGGACGTGAACGCGTTGGGGCAACCCGGCTTTCACCGGTATCACAGCAACGAGCTGGTCACCGACCTGCGCTGTGCCCAGGTGGTGCCGGGATTGCTCGAGGGGCTGGATGAACCGGATCTCGGTTCCGAGGGTCCGCTGCACGCCGTGCTGGACGATCAGGGGCGTCGGCACGTGCTGCGCGGGCGTTCGGTGGTCGAAGGCGAGGACGTTGCGGTTCAGAAGGTCGGGGACCGGCTCTGGTTGGTACCGGTGACGGCGTTCTGGCAAGCACATCGCGACGCGGCGAGCACCTACAGTCAGCTGGTCTCCGAATGGGCCGAGCTGGAGCCGGGCATGAGTGCCTGGGATTTGTACGGCGGTGTCGGGGTCTTCGCGGCGGTGCTGGGGGAGGCGGTGGGACGCACGGGACGTGTTGTCAGTGTCGACACCTCACGTCCGGCGTTCCGGAGCGCCAAGGGTGCGCTGGGAGATCTGCGTCAGGTCACCATGATCTGCGGTTCGGTACGCAACGCCATGCGCGACCTGGGTAAGGCCGATGTCGCGGTTCTCGACCCGCCCCGCGCGGGTGCCGGACGTGAGGTCATCGGGCGAATCGCCGATGCCGGCGTGCCGCGAGTCATCCATATCGGTTGTGAGGCAGCGGCATTCGCACGCGATGTGGGGTTGTACCTGGAGCGCGGGTATCGGGTAGAAGAGCTGCGGCTGTTCGATGCGTTCCCGCTCACTCATCACATCGAAAGCTTCGCGCTGCTCACCCGCTAAGACGGCGGCGGGCGTAAAGATCTTATAAAGTAGCTTCCCAGGTGTGCCGGGAAGTCTGGTCGGCGGTATTTAGCCCTGCCAGAAAGGACGGACACCAATCCATGAGGCTGCGCCAACGCGTCTTTACCCGCGGATCGTGGGCGGAATCGTCTCGTGTCGCCGAGATTCTGCGCCAGGAAACCGTCGGCGGCGTGCTGCTGGTGGCGGCGGCGCTGACCGCACTGCTCTGGGCCAACTCGCCGTGGAGTTCCTGGTACTACCGGCTGGGAGCCATCACGGTCGGGCCCGAGCGGCTGCATCTGAACCTGACGCTGGCGGGCTGGGCCACCGACGGGCTGCTCGCGATCTTCTTCTTCGTTGTAGGCGTGGAACTGAAGCGTGAATTCGTGGCGGGGGATCTGCGGGACCCGGGGCGCGCCGCGTTGCCGATTGTCGCCGCCATCGGCGGCATGCTCGTTCCGGCCGCCATCTATCTGGCGGTGAACGCCTCCGGTGGTGGCGAGGCGATGCGCGGCTGGGCAATCCCCACCGCCACCGATATCGCCTTCGCGCTCGCCGTGCTCGCCGTGATTTCAACACATCTGCCGTCCGCGCTGCGCACATTTCTGCTCACCCTGGCGGTGGTGGATGATCTGCTGGCCGTCATCGTGATCGCGGTCTTTTATACCGATGAGCTGCATTGGGGGGCGCTGGGCCTCGCGCTCATTCCGCTCGCGCTGTTCGCGCTGGCGGTGCAGCGCCGTCGCCGGGAATGGTGGCTACTGGTGCCGCTGGCACTGTCCGCCTGGGCGTTGGTACACGCCTCGGGGGTGCACGCCACTGTGGCGGGCGTACTGCTGGGATTTGCCGTCCCGGTATTGAGGCGGGACGGGCGTACCGATGTGCACGGCATGGCCGAGCGATTCGAGCACCGGCTACGACCGCTGTCGGCGGGTGTCGCGGTGCCGGTGTTCGCGTTCTTCGCTGCGGGCGTCACCCTCGGCGGCTTCTCCGGGCTGTGGCAGGCGCTGCTGGATCCGGTGGCCTTGGGAGTGGTCCTGGGCCTGCTGGTGGGTAAGCCGATAGGGATCTTCCTGACGACGTATCTGTTGGCGCGGTTCACGCGGGCCAGTCTCGATGACGATCTGAGCTGGCTGGATATCGTCGGTGTGGCCCTGCTGGCCGGGATCGGCTTCACGGTGTCGCTGCTCATCGGCGAATTGGCGTTCGGCGCCGGATCGGCCGCCGAGCACGTCAAGGTCGGCGTGCTCGCCGGATCGTTGACATCGGCGGCCGTGGCCTCGGTCGTGCTGAGGCTGCGCAACCGGGCATATCGGCGCATCGAGGCCAAGGAGACCCTCGATGCCGACCACGATGGAGTGCCCGATGTTTTTGGCTCCGCTCCAAGCGACCAAATCTGAATCGCTGCGTAGACTGACCTGATGCTTGACGACATCAGGGGACCGGGTGACCTGCAGGGTCTCTCGAAGCGAGAGCTGGACTTGCTCGCCGACGAGATTCGCGAGTTCCTGATCCATAAGGTCGCCGCGACCGGCGGCCATCTAGGACCCAACCTGGGTGTCGTCGAGCTGACGCTGGCTCTCCATCGTGTGTTCGAGTCCCCGTATGACCCGATCATCTTCGACACCGGGCACCAGGCGTATGTGCACAAGATCCTGACCGGCCGTTCCGGAGACTTCGACACGCTGCGCCAGAAGGACGGCTTATCGGGGTACCCGTGTCGGGCCGAGAGCGAACACGATTGGGTGGAATCCAGCCACGCGTCGACGGCGCTGTCCTACGCGGACGGACTTGCGAAGGCATTCGAACTGACAGGGCAACGTCGCCGCCATGTCGTCGCGGTGGTTGGCGATGGCGCGCTCACCGGCGGCATGTGCTGGGAGGCTCTGAACAACATCGCGGCCGCCGATCGCCGCATCATCATCGTCGTCAACGACAACGGACGAAGCTATGCGCCGACCATCGGTGGCCTCGCCTCGCATCTGGCCGGGCTGCGGCTCACGCCCACCTACGAGAAGGTGCTCGACGAGAGCCGGAAGCTGCTGCGCGGTATGCCGGTGGTGGGACCGTTGGCGTACGCGTTGATGCACAGCCTCAAGGTGGGAGTCAAGGATGCGGTATCGCCGCAGGTGATGTTCACCGATCTGGGCATCAAATACGTTGGGCCCGTTGATGGACACGATGAGCATGCGGTCGAGGATGCACTGCGCCGTGCCCGTGGTTATGGCGGCCCGGTGATCGTGCATGTGATTACCCGCAAGGGCATGGGGTATGCGCCTGCCGAGGACGACGAGGCCGAGCAGATGCATTCCACCGGCATTATCGACCCGAAAACCGGCCGCTCCATCAAGGCTTCGGCGCTGGGCTGGACATCGGTGTTCTCCGACTCGCTCATCGATGTGGCCAGTGAACACCGCAATATCGTGGCGATCACCGCGGCCATGCCGGGACCGACCGGGCTCAGCAAGTTTGGTGAGCGTTTCCCGGATCGGCTCTTCGACGTCGGTATCGCCGAACAGCACGCCGTCACCTCCGCGGCCGGTCTCGCGATGGGCGGCCTGCACCCCGTGGTGGCGATCTACTCCACCTTCCTGAACCGTGCGTTCGATCAGGTGATGATGGACGTTGCGCTGCACAAGCTTCCGGTGACATTCGTGCTGGACCGGGCGGGCATCACCGGAAGTGACGGGGCCAGCCACAATGGCATGTGGGACCTGTCGATCCTGAACGTGGTGCCCGGAATGCGGGTCGCTGCGCCGCGTGATGCTTCGCGGCTGCGTGAAGAGCTGACCGAAGCGCTGGCGTTCGATGATGGGCCGACCGCGCTGCGTTTTCCCAAAGGCGAAGTCGGCGAGGATATCCCGGCTGTCGAGCGTCGAGACGGCGTCGATGTGCTGGCCCGTCCGGCGGGCGGATTGCACGCCGATGTGCTGCTGGTGGCCGTCGGCCCGTTCGCATCGACCGCGTTGGCGACGGCCGAGAGGCTTGGCAAGCAGGGGATCGGGGTCACTGTCGTCGACCCGCGGTGGGTGCTGCCGGTGCCCGAGTACGTGGTCGGCCTGGCCAGGCAGCATCGGCTGGTGGTGACCTTGGAGGATAGCGGCGTGCACGGCGGTGCCGGTAGCGCGGTGACCAAGGCGATGCAAGACGCCGATGTAGATGTGCCGAGTCGGGATATCGGTGTCCCGCAACAGTTCCTAGACCATGGGTCCCGGGGGCAGGTTCTTGAGCAGCTCGGTTTGACCGATCAGCACATCGCTCGCAAGATCACCGGCTGGGTGGCCGCGATGAGCCGCGAGACGGCCGACAATTCGGTTTCCGAACAGATCGACTAGCTCCGCACCCAGTCCGGAGTGGCGAGGATTTCGCGCAGCTCTTCCACGAGACGCCCGCTGTGAAATCCGTCGGCCGCCGCATGGTGGATCTGCACTGCCAGCGGCATGATGGTTTGGCCAACCCGATCATGGAACTTGCCGACGGTGAAGATGGGAGCCAGATGTTCCCAGCCGGGGGCGATGGTCAGCGTGAAGCTGGAAAAGCTCGTCCACGGGATGCTGGAGATGTCGAACACATTCCGGGGTCGGGGCAATCCTTGTGGGAAAAGCGTTGAGGAGTGGCGATGTTCGGCGAGCAGGTCGACGACTTCGGTGTGGAACGCGTCGAAGTCGGTGCTGTAGTTGGCGCTGATACTCGCGAAGGTCTCGCGGTCGGGATTGAACACGGTGAACGCCGGGTCCACGGTGTCCCAGATTCCCGGATTTCCTTGATCGTCAAGGGCCATGCGGAATTCTGGATAACGATTCACGACGGTCGCCAATGCCCAGATCTGTGTCGGATATGTCTTGCGACCGGATGCGCGAATCGCTCTGAGGAGGTCGGTGACGTCCAGATCGACCGTAATCGAGTAGTAGGTGGGACAGCGGTTGAGATAGTGCGCGAACCATTCACCGCGTGGCCACTGTTGCACATCGACGGGTTCAAGTGTTGCCATGGAGACCAGCAGAGCGTCTCCCGGGCGGCCTTGCAACTCAATTTTGGCCGTGTCGGCGAGTTAGCCCCGGCTGTCGGTCAGCGTCGCGGTGAGGATCGGCACCGTCAGTTCCCGTTGCCATGGGCGCGCGCCGTGGCCGGCGAGTAGTTCTTCGACGTCCCCATTGCCGTTCCAGTCCCAGCAGAGCCGTCTCACGATCTCCGGGGTGACGATGTTCTCCACGGGCACCGAGATCTCCTCGGAGAGCGCCGACAGGGCTGTGCGCGCGGCTTCCAGGCGCGCGTAGGCCTCGGGTTTGCGTCGCGACCATCGCGATACCGGCGGTGGCCCGATGGTGGGCTCATTGACCGGTGGAGGGGTGTCCGCGCTGCGGGCTTTCGCCAGCGCCGCGAGCCAACGATCGGCCTGCTGCTTCTGCCGGGGACCGCCGAACACCGGAAGAGCGATCAGTTCGTTCCGTGTCTTCGGGTCGGCCATCGCAGCTTCGACGATCGCCGAATCGGGAAGCGTCCGGCCGGGGGCCACATCTCGCGCGCGCGCCAGTTCATCACGGCTGAGCCATAGTTCGCGGACGGCCGCCAACTGGCCGGGTTTGCGTATCTTGTGGATTCCGGAGGTGCGACGCCAGTTGTCCCGCCGCGTCGCCGAGGCCGTCATGTGCGCAAGGTACTCGAATTCCTGCCGGGCCCATTCGGTCTTGTCTTGCTCGTCGAGAACTTCGGCGATCTTCTCGCGCAGCTCGATGAGCACCTCGACGTCTAGTGCCGCGTAGTTGAGCCAGTCGTCCGGCAGGGGACGTTTGGACCAGTCGGCGGCGCCATGTCCCTTGGCCAGACCCAGACCCAGCAGTCGATGCACCATCGCCGCCAGGTTCACCTTCTCGAATCCGGCTAGCCGCCCGGCCAGTTCGGTGTCGTAGAGCGACGGCGGTCTCATCTCCAATTCGGCCAGGCAGGGCAGATCCTGGTCGGCGGCATGCAAGATCCATTCGTCGGCGCTCAGCACCTCGACGATCGGTCCCAGTGCGTCCGGAACATTCGTCGGGTCCAGCAGCACCGATCCGGCGCCGCGTCGGCGAATCTGGATCAGGTAGGCACGATTGGAGTACCGGAATCCGGAGGCGCGCTCGGCATCAACGGCGAAGGCGCCGGTTCCGGACGCCAAACGTTGTGCGGCCATGCGGATTTCATCCGTCGAGGCGGTGAGTGGCGGCACCCCTTCGGCGGGGCGAAGCAGTGGTGTCGGTTCGGGGAGCTCGGAGTCGTTGTCCATATCTGAATCAGCAGCGTAGGCCCTAGGCGCGGTGGCGCGACCCCAGATCGGTCACACCGACCGGTGGCAGGCCGGCGGCATGCTCTAGTACCTCGCAGAACGCCTCGACGTGAGTTCCGATATCGGTACCGGTGGCGGTCCAGGATGCCCGTAGTTCCAACTGGTGAGCGCGTCCCGGACCGGCGATATCGCCGTAGCGGACCGAGGTGGTTGCGGTCACCGTTCCGCCCAACGCCGTCACGTCCGCGGTGCGCGTGTTCAACGCGTCCACGAGCCAGCTCCACGCGACCTCGGGCAGCAACGGGTCCACGGCCTCTGAGGCATCCAGATCGGCCTGGATGTAGGCGACCAGCCTCATGGTGCCGTTCCACGCCTCATCACCCTCGGGGTCGTGCAACAGGATTAGCCTGCCGAAGGCGTCGCCCTCGGATTGTTCGGGCACGTTATCGGTATCGAGGTGCTTGATTTCAGCGCCGAGTGCGTAGCTGAACGGAGCCAGCCGCTGTGGGGGACGAATAGTGCCCAGCTCGATTTCCGGACGCGCGGTCACGGAGTTCATCGCGTCGACCGCCGCGCGGAACGGGGCTGGTTCGGCAGACGTCACAGCAATGGACGCTAGCGCGCCGGGCCGACATGCTCCCGAAGGCGCGCCGTACGAGGTTGCCATGGCAGCATGGGCAGTGATGACCGGATTGAACGAAGATCGCACGACGCAGGCAAAAACCCGTCGTGAGCTGCCACTTTCCCCATATCTCGCAGCCGCCGAGGGCCGGGTTCCCAGCCGACCTCCGGTGTGGTTTATGCGGCAGGCCGGGCGTTCGCTGCCCGAGTACCGCGCGGTGCGCGCCGATCACGCCATGCTGGACGCTTGCTTTAATCCTGAACTGGTTTGCGAGATCACGCTCCAGCCGATCCGGCGGCACCAGGTCGACGCCGCCATCTTGTTCTCGGACATCGTGGTGCCACTCAAGGCCGCCGGGATCGATCTGGACATCGTTCCCGACGTGGGACCCGTGATCGCGAACCCGGTGCGCACCACCGCCGATGTGGCGGGACTGCCGCGTCTGGAGCCCGGGCAGGTTGAGGCCGTCAGCGACGCGGTGCGACTGCTGGTCACCGAGCTGGGCGCCACCCCGCTGATCGGCTTCGCCGGCGCTCCCTTCACGCTGGCTTCCTACCTTGTCGAGGGCGGCCCGAGCCGCCACCATCAGCGCACGAAGGCGCTGCTGCAGGGAGATCCCCAGACCTGGCACGCGTTGATGACCGCGCTGACCGATATCACCATCGCCTTCCTGCGCGCACAGCTCGATGCGGGCGTGGATGCGCTACAGCTATTCGACTCGTGGGCGGGCGCGCTGTCGCTGGCCGACTATCGGTCTGCTGTATTGCCGCACAGTACAAGGATTTTCGATGAATTCGCCGGTGCGGGCGTACCCATGACGCACTTCGGGGTGGGCACCGCCGAGCTGCTGGGTGCGATGGGGGAGGCCGGCGCCACGGTGGTCGGTGTGGACTGGCGTACTCCGCTGAATGTCGCGGCGGGTCGGGTTGGCCCCGGAAAAGCCTTGCAGGGCAACCTCGATCCGGCGGTCCTGTTCGCCGGGTGGCCGGTGGTGGAGCGTGAGGTGCGCCGAATCGTTGGCGAGGGGCGTCAGGCCGTGGCCGACGGTGCCGCCGGGCATATCTTCAATCTGGGGCACGGGGTGCTGCCGGATACCGATCCGGCGGTACTCACCGATGCGGTGGCGCTGGTGCATTCGTTGTGACCTCCGCGGCGTCGTCGGCCTCGCCTTCCATTGCCATTGTGGGCGGCGGTATTTCGGGGCTGACGGCGGCGTACCGGTTGCGGTGCGAGCTAGGCGATGACGCGCGCATCACCGTGTACGACCCGGCCGAGCAGCTGGGTGGGATCCTTCGCACCATCACCCTCGGTGAGCACCGGATTGACATCGGTGCCGAGGCATTCATCACCCGCCGCCCCGAGGTGCTGGACCTGTTGGAGGAACTGGGGCTGGCGGACCGCAGGCTCGACACCACAGGAGCGCGACCACTCATATATGCCGGAGGCAGTCTGCATCCGCTACCCACGCGGACGGTGAACGGCATCCCGGCCTCGGCGTCGTCGGTGGTCGGGCTTGTCGACGAGGAGACGGTAGCGCGCATCGAGAGCGAGCCGCAGCGCGATATGCACTGGACCGTAGGAGCCGAACCCACCGTCGCGGACCTGGTCTCGCTGCGGTTTGGTCCGCAGGTGGTCGAGCGGCTGGTCGATCCGCTGCTCGGCGGCGTGTACGCGGGTTCGGCCGCGACGACGGGGCTGCGTACGGCGGCACCCGGCATTGCCCGGGCGCTCGATGAGGGGGCGGGCAGCTTGCTCACCGCGGCCCAGCAGGCGTTGCCGCCGATCTCGGCCACCGGCATCTTCGGTGCCATCGATGGTGGCTATGCGGTGCTGCTGGAGGAGCTCTGGCGCCGCGCCCGCGCCGAACATCGGCAGCTCGCGATCACCGGTATCGCGCGCGATGGCGACGGTTGGACGCTCACCGGCGACGGAACGTCGGCTGATCATTTCGACGCGGTCATCGTCGCAGTGCAGGCACCCCGCGCGGCGGCGATTCTGGATGCGGTCGCACCCGAATCGGCCGCGGCGGCGCGGACCATTCCGGTCGCGTCTTCGGTGGTCGTCGCGCTGACACTGCCCGGCGATGCCCCAATTCCGGCGAATTCAGGCGTGCTGGTGGCGTCGCAAGAAACCTTGCACACCAAGGCCATAACCTTCTCGACCAGCAAGTGGGGATTACGCGGACGCAATACCCAGGTGGTGCGGTTGTCCTACGGACGCTTCGGTGACACCGTGGCGCGGGCCACCAGCGACGAGCAGCTGCGGCACTGGGCTGTTGTCGACCTAGAAACCGTGCTGGGTGCGCCTGTCACACCGATCAATTCGGCGCTGGCCCGTTGGATCGACGCCATGCCGCAGTACGGTCCCGGCCACGCCGATGTGGTGGAAGCGATCCGCGACGGGTTGCCGCCAGGGGTCGCGGTGGCGGGGTCGTACCTGGACGGGATCGGGGTGCCCGCTTGTGTGGCCTCCGCCTCTCAAGCGGTGCGAGCCACCGTGGCACGATGGGGACATGGCTAGCCTCGATTTCGACACCCTCAACTCCACCATTCGCTACCTGATGTTCTCGGTGTTTCAGGTGCGCGACCAGGGACTGGGCGAGGATCGCGATACCGCCGCCGATGAGGTGGCCACCCTGATCAAACGCCATGAAGATGACGGTGTCGTGGTGCGCGGCATCTACGACGTGGCCGGGCTGCGCGCCGATGCCGACTTCATGATCTGGTCGCACGCCGAATCCATCGAGAAGCTGCAGGCTTTGTACAGCGACTTCCGCCGCACCACCGCGCTGGGCCGGGCCAGCACCCCGGTGTGGAGCAACGCGGCCCTGCACCGGCCCGCCGAGTTCAACAAGAGCCACATCCCGGCCTTCCTGGCGGGGGAGGAGCCCGGCGCTTACATCTGCGTGTATCCCTTTGTGCGGTCCTACGATTGGTACCTGCTGCCCGATGAGGAGCGACGCAAAATGCTCGCCGATCACGGTATCGCCGCGCGCGCGTACAAGGATGTGCGCGCCAACACCGTGCCTGCTTTCGCGCTCGGCGACTACGAGTGGCTGCTGGCGTTCGAGGCGCCCGAGCTGTACCGCATCGTCGATCTGATGCGCGATTTGCGTGCCACCGAGGCGCGGTTGCACGTCCGCGAGGAGACGCCCTTCTTCACCGGCCCGCGGGTCTCGGTCGAGGAGCTCGTGGCCCGCCTCCCCTAGGGCCACTCCGCGCCGACACGCCGTGACATGCCGAGACACGCCCGCGGAACGCGGCGTGTCGGCGACTGAAGTCAGTCAGGACGGCTGCAGTGTCAGTGAGATGGAGTTGATGCAGTAGCGCTGGTCGGTGGGCGTGGGATATCCCTCACCCTCGAACACATGCCCCAGGTGGCTGTGGCAATTGGCGCACACGACCTCGACGCGACGCATACCCAGCGACTTGTCGGGCTTCAGGATCACCGCGTCCGAATCGGCCGGGTCGAAGAACGACGGCCAGCCGCAATGGGATTCGAACTTCTCGGTGCTGCGAAACAGCTCGGCCCCGCACGCCCGGCAGGCGTACACGCCCTCGGTCTTGGTGTCGGTGTACTCACCGACGAACGGTCGTTCGGTACCCGCGCGGCGCAGCACCGAGAACTCCTCAGGAGTCAGCCGCTCCCGCCACTGCTCGTCGGTCAGATTCACCTTCGGGTCGTTCGATGTCGTCATCGGTCGCTGACTCCTTAGTGCTTGTCCCAGCCGTCATCCAGTCCGGATCTAGCCCGTTATCCAGTGTGCCAGCGGCCTTGGCCTCCCGGTACCGAAGCACCAGCACCATCATCACCACGATCAGCAGCAGGCACCATCCGTAGGTGATCTTCAGGTACTCCAGGGCGCGGCCGGTCGTCAGCCAGTGCACGAGCAGCCAGCGGTCCATGGTGAAGAAGCCGTAGATCGCCAGCCAGGCCGGCCAGTTTCGCAGCACCGAGTTGGGCAGCACGATCGTCATGACGAACGGGAACAGCGCCATCGAGTAGTAGCCCTGCCCCAGCCCCAGGAGCAGGAACGAAGCCGTCAGCACCACACCGCCGGTGGTCAGCGCCCAGAACCTGGGGTCGCGCCGGCGGTAGTACTTGTACAGCAGCCAGACGCTCACCAGGGCGATCAGCAGGAATGCGATGCGCAGGAAGCCGATCAGCGGCGTGGGGAGCCCGTAGTACACGCCATTGCCGGCGATGGAGCTGTTGAAGTAGTCGCGGGTCTCACCGAGGTAGCTCATGGTGCGCCGGAGATAGTCCCAGCCGTCGACGATCCGCACCTTGTGCGGGCCGAACATCGCCACGAGATTGAAGAAGGCGGGGATGCCGAAGGCGGCCGCGAAGACCCGCCACTGCCGGTTGAGTAGCGGCAGCAACAGCAGCGGTAACAGCAGCGGTTTGATCACCAGTGTCAGGCCTATCGCGACGCCGGCCAGCCATTCGGAGTTCTTGCGGCCGTCTAGTAGCCAGCGGAAGAACAGCACCTCCAGCAGCAGCACCACGCCGTTGATGTTGGTGAAAACAATTGTGTTGGTCACGCTTTCGGTGCAGAACATGGCCAACAGCAGCGCCGGTGCGGCCACCGAGGCCAGCGTGAAGTTGAACAGCCTCAGCAGGAAGTAGGCCGCGATCACAATCGCGATGGCGTTGATGGTGATGAACCAGTACCGCGATGCGTCCACGGGCAGATATCCGAAGGGCGCCAGCAGCAGCGTGCCACCCGGTGGGTAGATGTAGTGCGGGTCGACGTAGCTGAAGTTCTCGTTGTACACCGGCAGGTGTCGCTTGAAGGCGATGACGGCGCGGTAGACGGGCCCGAAGTCGTCGGTGATGTAGCCGTTGGTGCCCAGCACGTAGCTGCGGTGGATGACCGCCATGATGGCGACGGGCCACAGCACCGAGCGCAGGATGGTCGCGATCGTGGGCGGTGCGGTCGGAGGTTTCAGGGCCTGCGAGACGGAGTTTTTGAAGCCTTCAATCAGGCCTGAAAAGGACGTATCGACTGACACCACGCAGGCACCGTACCTTGAGCGCCCAGGGCAGTTCCGGCAAGTACGACTAGGCCGGGCAGAACGTGTCGGTCTCCGGGAGCTTTCCGTCGTTCAGGTAGGCGAGGAAGGGCGGCTGTGCGCATGCGGTGTAGACGATCGCACCGTGGCCGATGCCCTGCCACATGACCCGCTTGCTCGCGGCCTTGGCGTTGATGATCACCGCGGCGGTTGGCGACACGCCCTCGCTGCCGGAGATCGGATCGTGCTGTCCGCCGAGGATCAGCACGTTGATCTTCAGGTCCTGCGGCGGGTTCGGCTTGGATCCGCTGGGCCATTGCAGGCAGTTCACCAGCCCGAGGGCAGAGGTGCGCCCGAACAGCGGGTACTGCTTACCCCAGGCCACCACGAGCTCGCGCACCCGATCAGGGGTGGGGCGTGCCAGTGCGTCGCTGCAGGAATTGACGAACTGTCCATCGGAATCGCGCAGTGCGTTGGCCCGGTCTACCAGGGGGGTGAGGGCCTCTCGGTCGGTACCGCGCGCCGCATTGAGTGCGTTCGCGAGGTTCTGCACGACGGCTGTCCCGTCGCCGACCGGGTACCCAAGTGCCGTGGTGATCGCCCTGACGATTGTCGCCCGCGACCACGGCAGTCTGCCGTTCTGAGCGCGGTTCAACAGGTCGCCCACGGCACCCGCGGGATCCGGTCCCAGCGGGCAGTTGTTCGCGACGCACTGCGCCGCGAATGCGTCGAATGCCGACTGCTCACCCTTGAGCCGCTGCTCGGCAGCCGCTTCGGCGGCGATATCGACGGCCACCGGTGAGTCGAGCATCAGCCGGGCCAGCTTGTTGGGGTGGGATCCGGCGTACGCCAGGGCAACGCGAGCGCCGCTGCCGATGCCGAGCAGCGCCAGGCCGGGCACATCCCATTGGGCACGCAACGCTTCCAGGTCCTCCGCGGCATGCGCGTCGTTGTAGGCGGAGTCGCCGGGGGAGATGGTGTCGGTGCAGTTGGTGGTCGCGGTCTCGACGATCTTGCCCAGACTCGCAACGGGATCGTCACCGCCACGGTTCTGCGCCAGGTCTCGCATATCCCGCAGGTCCCAGGTGTCGCGACACGTGATCGCATCGGATCGCCCGATACCGCGGCGGTCGACGGCCACCACGGGGCGCTGTTTGAGCACCTGTGCGCCCGGACCGTTGAGCCACGTCGCCAGCTGGACCGAGGACGGCAGATCGGAGCCGGTAGTGAATACCAGCGGGCCGGCGTCGGCGGGTGTCTGGGAGGTCTTGGCGCGCACCGCGCCCACCGTCACGCTGCCCGGCGCTCCGTTGATCGGGTCCAGTGGCGCCTTGTACTCGGCGCACTCGAGCGTGAACGTCGGCGACGTGGTGATGTTGGCGCTGCCGAGCACCTCCCGGGTGCAGTCCTGCCAGGACAGGTCGACCTTGGGCTTGTCGATCGATGGGGGTCCGCTCGGCGGCGGTGCGGTGGCGGGGCCCGCATTTCCGTGGCCCTCGTCCATGGCGAAATGCGGTCCCGCCGAGGGGCCGGGGGCGCATCCGGCCAGTACTCCGGTCAGCAGCTGGGCAACCGCCATCGCCCCCATCAGCCGTGCACGCATGCCGACCACAGTATCGGGTGAATGTCCCTCAAGCCCGGACGTGCCGCGCGAACAGGTAGCCGTCGGCATCGCCGAGCAGCAACACCCGCCGCCACGACGTGAGCACGTCGGCGGGGCTTGCCGTAATGCGGGCTGCGCCGCCGCTGACGGTGGTGGGTGCGGTGGTCAGGCACAGTTCGTCGACGAGCCGCGCCGCCAGCAGGCTGCCTAACAGGGACGGTCCTCCTTCGCACAGCACCCGGGGCAGGCCCCGGCTGTGCAGCTGCGCCAGCGCCGCGTGCAGATCGACCTTCCCGGCGCGCTCGGCGGCCAGAACCTGCACGCCTGATATTCGGGCCTCGACATTCCTCGCTCCGGAGGCCGTGGTCACCACGATGGGCGCGACCTCGGACTCGGTGAACAAGGGAATGCTCGGGTCCACCGTCCCCGAGGCCGTGACCACGGCAATCACCGGAACCTCGCTCTGCCCGCGGGCCTGGCGGCGCTGGCGCAGACCGACCGGCAGATGCGCGCCGTGATAGCGCTCTGCCCGCACGGTGCCGGCCCCGACGAGAATCACATCGGCATTGGCGCGCATTGCCGCGAACACCGCCTGGTCGCCTTCGCCGCCGAGTCCGCCGGACAATCCGGTTACCGTGGCGGCCCCGTCGAGGCTGCCAATCATGTTGGCGCGCAAGTACAGTCCGCCGCCGCCCGGGTAGTCATAGAGGTCCACCAGCTCGCCGGAATCCACCGGTGCCCCGGTTGTCAGCTGTGTGAGCTGTATCCCAGCCGGGCCCTGAATTGCCTGTTCACCGTCACTGTCGGCCACAAGGAGATCTCAACACGCCGTTACGCTGCCCGTGTGACTGATCCGCAATCCGGTGCCGTTCCGGGCCATTCCCCGTCGCTTCGCCCGCCCGGGAACCCCCAGCACCTTGCCGACCGGCACCCCACCGTCTCCAATGAGCGGCTGATTGCCCAGCTGGTGCCGCCCCCCACGTTCACGTCGGTGAGTTTCGACTCCTACCGGCCTGACCCCAACGAGCCGACGCAGGCGGCGGCCGTGGAATCGTGCCGTGCCTTCGCTCAGGAGGCGACCATCCGCCGGGCGGGCAAAAAGAAGCTGTTCGGCAAGCGCGAGGTGTTGCCCGGGGTCGGGATTTATCTCGACGGCGGGTTCGGAGTCGGTAAGACCCACCTCTTGGCGTCGATCTATCACACCGTGCCCGGTCCGAAGGCGTTCGCCAGCTTCGGTGAGCTGACACAGGTGGCAGGTGTTTTCGGCTTCCTGGAGTGCATCGAGCTGCTCGCGGATTACACGGTGGTGTGCATCGACGAGTTCGAGCTGGATGACCCGGGCAACACCACGCTGGTGTCGCGGCTGCTCTCGGAGCTGGTGGCGCGCGGGGTGTCGATTGCCGCCACCTCCAACACCCTGCCCGAGCAGCTCGGCGAGGGCCGATTCGCCGCCCAGGATTTCCTGCGTGAGATCAACACGCTGTCGGCGATCTTCAACACGGTGCGGGTCGAGGGCCCCGATTACCGCCACCGTGACCTGCCGCCGGCTCCCGAGCCGCACACCGATGATGAGCTTCGCGAATTGGCAGCCTCGATCGACGGCGCCACCTTCGACCAGTTCGACGATCTGTGCCGGCACCTGGCGAGCATGCACCCGTCGCGGTATCTCACCCTGATCGAAGGTGTGACGGCGGTGTTCATCGCGGGCGTGCAGCAGGTGCACGATCAGGCGGTGGCGCTGCGGATCGTCGCCTTGACGGACCGCCTCTACGACGCGGGTATCCCGGTGGAGGCCTCGGGGGCGAAGCTGGACACGGTTTTCGACGACGAGATGGTCGCCGGCGGATTCCGCAAGAAGTACCTGCGTGCCACCTCGCGGCTGCTGGCGCTCAGCGCCGCTCCGCTACCAAGCACTATATGACCCGCTGCATCACGTAGTCGTTCTCGACGCGCTCGCCCACCTGGAAGGTCTTCGTGCCACTGCGGTTGAAGCCGTGTTTGGCGTAAAAGCGCTGCGCACGTTCATTTTCCTGGTTGACGCCCAGCCAGACACCCATCGCCCC
The DNA here is from genome assembly GCF_002013385.1 of Mycobacterium sp. D16R24. Taxonomy (NCBI): domain Bacteria; kingdom Bacillati; phylum Actinomycetota; class Actinomycetes; order Mycobacteriales; family Mycobacteriaceae; genus Mycobacterium; species Mycobacterium sp. D16R24. The sequence continues at coordinate 202,776 of NZ_MAEV01000002.1, forward strand.
GTGCGCGGCGGCGTCGGTAAGGGCCGCGGTCATCAGCGCGCCCGCCACCCCGGCCCGATGGAACTCGGGGAGCACGTACATCTTGGAGAGCTGCATCGCGGGCCGCAGCGTGACGGCTCGCTGCACGTCGGGATCCTCTGCGACACCGTCCACGAGCATCGCGTACCCCACGATGGCGTCGTTCTCGCGCGCGACCAGTACCCGGTGCTCGCTGATGTACTTATCGAAGTTGTTTGTGCTGAGGTTGGCCGCGATGAATGCCGCGATGTTCTCCGGGGTTGACGACGCGGGACACGCCAGCGGGAAGGTGTGGGCGGCGACGGCCGCGACTTCCGCACTGTCGGCGGGCGTCGCGCTGCGGACCTGAATCGGCATGACCGGCACGCTACCTATACTTGGCGCGGTTCCGAGACAGCGACCATGTTGATGATCAACCCTGAGGAGCACCATATGACGCGGCGCGTGACGGCCTTCGGTGAGATTCGTGACGCCGTGGTGGGGCAGGGCCTGCGCACACTCGCCCGCACCACCCCATGGGTGGAAACCGAGCTGGTGGGTATCGCGCAGGTGGTCAAGCCAGGGGATGTGTGCCTGGACGTGGGTGCCGCCGCCGGTTTCTACACCGCGGAGCTGGCGCGCCTGGTGGGTGCGGACGGCCTGGTGTACAGCCTGGAGCCGCTGCGGTTCGCCCATGCCACCTCGTCGGCGGCCCTGGGGCTGCGTAGCGCGCAGAACGTGCGCCGCCACGCAGTCGCACTCGGCACCAACCCGGGTGAGCAGGTCATGAGCGTTCCGTTGCGCAACGGCAAGCCGATCACCGGACGGTCCTTCGTCGACGCCGGGGCCGATGGGCTGGGCTCGAACGCCGAGTTCGATGAGCACATCCGGGTGGTCGTGGACACCGAGACGTTCGACGGGTTCTGCCAGCGCCTGAGCATCACACGGATCGACTTCGTGAAGATCGATGTCGAGGGCGCCGAACTCGATGTCCTGGTGAGTGGCGAGAAGACCATCGAACGGGCCCGTCCGGCGATGATGCTCGAGGTAGAGGATCGCCACATGGAGCGGTTCGGACGCAACGCCGAGGACATCGTCGCGTGGTTCACAGCGCGGGATTACCGGATGTCGGTATGGAGCGCAGACTCCTGGCGGCCAGTGGACAAGGTCACCGATACCTTCCGGAACTACCTGTTCCAGCCCCGCTGAGAGCTCAAAGGTCCCACTGGGCCAGGTGGACCTGGGTCTGCGACGAACGCAGCACGATGTGCCGCACCGGTCCGCGGTAGACGTCCCAGTACACCGCGCCGCTCACGGTCGAACCCTGTGGCGCGTTGCGCAGCGCGTAGTTCAGATCGTCGGGCTCGTCGGTGCGCTGAGGCTCATAGGCATCCCCGGTTTCGGGTGAAATGCCGCCGAGCTTGAGCGCCATCAACAACGCATACGCATTGGGCACCTTGGTCGGCCGGATGGTCACGTACGCCTTCCAGATGATGCCGCGTGGGGGAGCCATGCCGGCCGGGACACCGGTGGGTTCGATGTTGTGCACGGTGACATCGGCGCCGATGGTGCCGTAGTCGAAATGCAGCGTCTCGCCGATGTGCCCGATGGGCGTCACCCGCTCGGGTTGTGCGGTCGCCGTCGGCGCCAAGGCCATGGCGATGGCGGTGAGGGCGGCGATGAGCTGGAAGGCGGGGCGTAGACGCACCCAGCGATCTTGGCACACGTCGTGCCGGGGACGGTGCCACATGGCTCTTCGGCATTCGCCCGGTATGGAGGCGCTGACAACCTACGATGTCCTGATTGGGGCGGTCCGCCGCACCGGACGGGACGTGAAGTATGCGCGTATTGGTCACTGGCGGTACCGGATTCGTGGGTGGATGGACGGCGAAGGCGATTGCCGACGCCGGGCATCAGGTCCGCTTCCTGGTGCGTAAGGAAGCTCGTCTGCACACCACGGCGGCGACGCTCGGTGTCGACGTATCGGACTACGCCGTTGGCGATATCACTGATCGGGACTCCGTCGAGGCCGCGCTCGACGGATGCGATGCGGTGCTGCACAGTGCGGCCATGGTCAGCACGGATCCCCAAGAAGCCGACCGGATGATGTCCATCAACCTTGAGGGCACCCAGAACGTTCTCGGGACGGCGGTTGACCGCGGCCTCGACCCGATAGTGCACGTTTCCAGCATCACAGCGCTGTTTCGGCCGGGCCTGGAAACCTTCGAGGCGGACCTGCCCGCAGCCGGAGGCAGCGATGGATACGGTCAGTCGAAGGCGCGGGTCGAGCTGTACGTGCGCGATTTGCAGGAATCCGGTGCACCGGTGACCATCACGTACCCGGGCATGGTGCTGGGACCACCGGTGGGGGATCAATTCGGTGAGGCCGCTGAGGGAGTGCGCTGGGTCCTGCTGATGAGGTCGGTCCCGGGACGCAGCGCGGCGTGGCTGGTGGTCGATGTCCGAGACCTCGCTGCCCTGCACGCCGCGCTGTTGGAACCGGGGCGGGGTCCGCGGCGCTACACCGCGGGCGGTCATCGGCTGGAGGTGGATGAGCTGGTGAATGTGTTGACCGATGCGGCCGGCAGTACGGTGCTGGCCGTTCCGGTGCCCGACTCACTGCTGCGCGTGGCGGGGACGGTGATGGATCAACTCGGCCGTTATGTGCCGCTCGGTACTCCGATGACCGAGGCAGGTATGCAGTACTACACGCAGATGCCCGCCTCTGATGACTCACCCAGCGAGCGTGAACTCGGTGTCACCTACCGTGACCCACGGGAAACGCTGACGGACACCATCGTCGCCTTGCGTGGTCAGAAGGCGACCTCGAGATTGTTCGGTCTATGGCCCTTCTCCGAATAGAGCGCGTCAGCGCGCTGTCTGTCGGCGAAGCTTTCGTTCGCATCACCGACTGGCCGCGGCACAGCGAGCACATTCCGCTGACGACGGTATCCGTGACGAGCGACCCACCCGCGGGGGTGGGCACCACGTTTGTAGGGCGAACAGGTCTGGGAGCCATAGGTTTTGACGACCCGATGACGGTCACGTGCTGGCAGCCGCCACAGGAGGGGAGCCCCGGCCGCTGCCGGTTGGAGAAGACTGGGACGTTGGTCTTGGGGTGGGCCGAGATCGAGGTGCAGGCACTCGATTCTGGTTCACGCGTCGTCTGGACCGAAGAGGTGAGCATTCGAGGCCTGCCGCGCGCCTTCGACCGGTTGACACAGGCGGGTGGGCAGTGGATGTTCGGCCGCGCGATGGACGGATTGCTGCGCTAGCGGGAAGCGCGCCACTGCGCGATGGCGATTCCGACCTCGGTGGCGGGCGGGTCGCCGTAAATCCACTCGCGCGCGATGCGGTGCCAGTTGCCGGTGACATTGAGCTGGCCGAGCACACCGAAGGTGTAGAAATCTGCACGACGCGAGAAGATGTGCTCGGGAGGCAGGTTTTGTCTGCGCATTCCGGTGAATTCACTGGAGCGTGGATCCACCGCGAGAATCATGGCGCTGGAAGCGATTTCCGGAGTGATGGTCATTTCCTCGTCGACAAGATTCCACCCCGAAGCCGCATGGCAGTACTCCAGACAGTCCTGGGGGGTGACGTCCGAATGTGGGTCGACGATCCCGCGCGCCACCATCGCGCCGTACATGTCCTGGGCGCGGCCCTCGGTGGCGGCGCGCATGATCTTCCGTTCGAAGTCGACGTGTTCGGGATTCATCCGGTTGTACAGCCCGAAGTCCACGAATCCGATGGTGCCGTCGGCCGCGCGCAGAATGTTCCCCGGATGCGGGTCACCGCAGAAGTCGTTGTCCTGGAACAGTGATCCGATATAGAACCGGAAGATGAGCTCACCGATGCGGTTGCGTTCCTCGTCATCGAGTGTCTGCATGAAGGGAAAGGACTGTCCGTCAAGGAATTCCGTCACGAGAATCTGTGATGTGCACATGTCGGACACGCAGTCCGGGATCACGATGAACGGGTGCCCGCGATAGCGTTCGGCGATCTCGTGTTGAGTGCGAGCCTCCCGCGGATAGTCGAGCTCGCTCTCCAAATTCATGGAAATCTCTTCCATGAAGGCCGAATTGGACAGTGTTGGTACCGCTTTGCGCCAGAACTTGGTGAACAGTGCGAGATTCTGCATGTCTGCTCGTACCGCGTCATCGACGCCGGGGTATTTGACCTTGACCGCGACCTCGCGCCCGTCGTGCAGGACGGCTCGGTACACCTGGCCGATGGAGGCGGCGGCGACGGGCGTCTCATCGAAGTCGCGGAAGTTCTTCTGCAGCGCTCCCAGGTTGGACTCGATGATCGGGCGCATCACCGTGAACGGCTCACGCGGAGCCTGATCGCGCAGCCTGGCCAACTTCTGGCGGAAGCGCTCGCGATGGGCCTCCGGCACCATGTCCACTTCCAGCATCGACAGCAGTTGGCCCAGCTTCATCGCCGAACCCTTGAGGCCGCCCAGCACGGTCACGAGCTGATCGGCCGCCTGCAGCGTGGAGCGCTCCGCGAGGAGCGCGCGTGCTTGTTCGGATCGACCGATCATGGAGAGTCGGCTGCTCGCGGTGCGTACCGCCTGCCCGGCCGCCAACTTGCCGAGCGCACGGCCACGAGTGATGCGCGCCAGGGGGACGCCGTCGGTCATGCGGTGCCGCCTGGTGTGCTGGTGAACGCCAGGTGCAGCGGCTGGTCGGGATCAAGCGTCAGGCCGTTGAACTCGGCGATCGACGCGGCGAGCCCGGACAGGACGGTGGTCAGATACTCCACGAATCTCTCGATGGGCATCGGTTGGGCACGTTGCTGATTGGGCCCCAGGAACCATTCGGTGGCGGTGCCGATGGCACCGGCGGCAGAGCTGACCGCCAGGTCGGCGTCGTCGATGTCCACCGTCTCGTCGTCGATCGCATTCGACAGTATCTCGGCGATATCGTGCGTCATCTGCTGCGCGGTCTCCACCAAACGCTCAGTGCCGTCACTGGAATTGACGAAGTGGCCGTGCACGATGAAGCGCAACACGTTCGGATGATCCGAAATCATGCGGGCGTACTCGTTGGCGCCATGCTCGACCAATTCGCGGGCCGAGTCTGTCATCAGATTGATCCGACCCATGGCCGCGTTCCACACCATGTCCTGCACACGTTCCAGCACGGCGCTGTGCAGGTCGGCCTTGTCCTCGAAGTAGCGGTACAACTTCGGTTTGGCGACCCCCGCCTCGCGCGCGATGTCGTCCATGCTGACGGTCGAACCGATGGCATCGATGGCGCGAAACGCGGCGTCCAACAACTCTTCCCGGGCAACCTTGCGGCGGTCGCCACGTCGGGCGGCACCGGGGCCGACTTTCGACGCGATGGCTGTACTCACGCTTTCCACGCCTCTCATCACCAGTGATGGTACGTGTGCCCGGACCCTGATTTGCCAGTTCGGGGGGACACATGGGTCTTGCCTATTGTGCTTGCGCCGTGCGGTATGGATACTACCAGTAGTACTCCGAGTACTACTAGAAATCGCCAGGTCAGACGTCAATGGTGACGTCCCAGGAAGGAGTTCCGTCATGGCTGTTGTCGAGCAGGGGCGGCCGGGAGTCGCGGCGCGCGAGTTGCCCAAGGTGCGCCGGATGAACTTCCGGTTCGGTGAGCCGGCCCCCATGAAGAAGCACTACGTCGAGGGTGACATCGTCTTCAGTCACTTGGTGTCGCTGCTTTCCGGTGCGTTTCCTCCCGGCGAGGAGTCCTTCATCAGGTCCGTGCGCAACTACGCCGACCAGATCACCGACCCGGTGTTGAAGAAGCGGGTGGCGGGGTTCATCGGGCAGGAGGCCATGCATGGCCGCGAGCACCGCAAGCTCAACGAGAAGATCATCGATATGGGCTACCCCTTGGTCCGGATCATGAACTTCGAAGAGGGGAGCCGGCGTGAGAAGTTCGTCATCGCGCTGGAGAAACGTGCACCCAGAATCGCGCACTTGGCGATGACCGCTGCCGCCGAGCATTACACGGCGGTACTCGCCCAGCGGGTCCTCTCCAGTGCTCAGCTGCAAGAGATTCCGATGTCCGACGAGGTTCACCACCTCCTGAACTGGCATGCCATGGAGGAGATGGAGCATAAGTCGGTCGCCTTCGACGTGTATCGCTCGGTGGGTGGTCCGGAATCGGTGCGCATCGGTGTGATGTCACTGATTTGGGCAGGCACACTGCCCTTGATGACGCTGGCTGTCTTGGCGTCGATTCTCACTGACCCGAGCGGCTGGAAGCCGTTGTCGGTGCTGCGGCAGACCATCGATGTGTACCGCGGTCCGCTGGTGAAGGGTTTGATGCGCGATATCGCCGAATACATGCGCCCCGGGTTCCATCCCGATGATGTCGACACCGAGGAACTGCTCGAGACGTGGCAGGGCATCCTTTTCGGATCCGAGGGCGAGCTGAATGATCGTCTACCGGGCCGCCGTGCGGTGGGCCAGTGACAGCAGAAGCCATCAGGGTCACCGGCAGCGACACCACCGGGAACACGGTCCTGGAGGTTGAAATCTACGGCAGCACACACATTTTGGACTGGCCGAAGGGCAAGAAGCTGCTCGACGTACTCTTGGACGCGGGGATCGACGCGCCCTATGTGTGTCGCGAATCGGCCTGTGCCACCTGCATGTGCTCGGTGCAATCGGGTCAGACGCGGATGCTGATGAACGAGTCTCTCATCGACAGCGAGGTGGCCGAGGGGTTCACGCTGGCATGCCAGACGCTACCGGAATCTGACCGGGTGCAGATCTTCTTCGACGCGTGAGCAAGGACTCCCGCGACACCTGACGAAAGTTACGGCAGGCGTCGCGGGAGAACCGTGCCCGGGTCCACCCGCAAACCCGCAGGGCCGGGCCATGATCCAACGCCACCGCAGCGGTGGCGCCCGCCGCCACGATCATCCAGCACACGCGCAGCAACGTCCTGACGGTTCGTGGAGTGGACGCGAATCCCTCTCGTAGAGAGTCGATCTGGAACGCCACGTGGTGATGCTCATCGTCGAGGATTCGCATGGACATCGCTTCCACCGCGGGGTCACCGCACTGCGACATGGCGGCGTAGTAACTCAGTGCGATCACCTCGGCCACCGTCAGCACCATCACCTCCCAACGCAGAGTGAACATCCGGCGAGCCGACACGAAGACCGAGTTCGACCAATGTTGCGACAGCGGTGGCACATCGAGGTGCTCCAGGCTGCGGCCCAGCAGATGAGCGTGCTGCTGTTCTTCGGCGACGAACAATTCGAGGGCCCGCGCGTAGTGCGGGTCGCCTGTGCGCGCCTTGCGTAGTAGCACCTCGCCGTCGCCGCGTTCGCCGATCTCGAAGCGCTGCAGAGAGCGGCCGATGGCCGAAGCGGATTCAGCGGACAGCACGGTGTCTCCGCGCCAATTGATTGCGGCGTCGATTTCGCGGTTGCGCTTGCGGTTCCGTTCGAAATGGTCGACCCAGTTCATGCCGCACGGTAGCAATCAGTTGTGAAGCACCTGTGAAGACGCAGATGGGCCTTCCGGTTAGGCTTTTCAGATTGGCATCACGGCAGATAAGCTGAGTGTCTTACTCATCGAGTGAAGTGGATCGACTATGGCGACATTTGACCTGCTGGTGCGTGGCGGCCTGGTGTTCGACGGGACGGGCGCACCCGGCCAAATCCTGGACGTCGGGGTTCGCGGCGGCAAGGTGGTGGCCATGGCATCCGGCCTGTCGAGTGCCGACGCCGATGAGGTCATCGATGCCGACGGCAAATGGGTCATCCCCGGCATGGTCGACGTGCATACCCACTACGACGCCGAGGTGCTTGTCAGCCCGGGGCTCGGTGAATCGGTGCGGCACGGTGTCACCTCAGTCATCTATGGCAACTGCTCGATGTCCGCGGTGTACGCGGATCCGGAGGATGTTGCCGATCTCTTCGCCCGGGTCGAGGCCCTGCCGTGGGATGCGGTTCACTCGGCTCTGAAGGAGCACAAAGACTGGGATGGACCGCGCGGGTATCGCAAGTTCATCGAGTCACTTCCGTTGGGTGCCAACGTCGCAACACTGATCGGGCACTCCGATATCCGTGCGGCGGTCATGGGTCTTGCCCGCGCGACCGATTACGACGAACGCCCCTCATCCAAGGAGTTGGCCCGAATGCGGGCGATGGTGGCCGATGCGCTCGACGCCGGTTTCGTCGGCCTGTCCACCGACCGGCTGCGTTTCTCCAAGCTGGAGGGCACCCGGTTCGCGGGTCGACAGTTGCCGTCCACGTACGCGACCTGGCGCGAGTACGGCGCACTCTATGACGTGGTGCGCCGACGCGGCGCGGTGGTGCAATCGAACCTCGACGTGGAGAAGCGGCCCGAGACGGTCATGCACTTCCTGCTCAGCGGTGCCCGCCCCTGGCGTCGCTCCCTCAAGACCACCCTGCTGGCGGCCTTTGATCTGAAGAGCAACCGATCGGTGATCAATCTGCTGAAGGCGGCGACCGGCGCCCTGAACCCGCTGCTGCGCTCCCAAGTCAACTTCCAGCTGCTGGCGGTGCCGTTCCATCTGTACTCCGACGGCATGGATTTGGTGATCTTCGAGGAGTTCGCCTCGGGCACGGCGGCATTGGATATCCGCGATCAGCTTCAGCGGGTCGATCTGATCAAGGACGAGGGATATCGGCGACGGTTCCGCAAGGAGATGGCCCAGAAGTACGGGGTGGTGGCCTGGAATCGCGATATGTACGACACGGAGATCGTCGGTTGCTCCGACGAATCGGTGGTGGGCAAGTCGTTTGGTCAGGTGGCAGACGATCGTGGGGTGCAGCCCGTCGACGCCTTCCTCGACCTCGTGTCCGAGTACCCGGGGAAGGTGCGCTGGCACACCACCATCGCCAATGACCGAACCGACATTCTGAACCAGGCCATCAAGTACCGCCACTTCCAGCTGGGCAACAACGACTCGGGTGCGCACCTGCGCAACATGTCCTTCTACAACGCGGGGCTGCGGTTACTCAAGCGCGTGAAGGAGGCCGGAGAGGCCGGCAAGCCCTTCATGCCGCTGGAAGCCGCAGTGCACCGGCTCACCGGCGAGCTCGGCGGGTGGTACGGCCTGGACGCCGGGCGCCTGCGTATTGGAGACACCGCCGATATCGCGGTGATCGACCCTGCGGGCCTTGATGATTCGCTGGAAGAATACCACGAGCAGTTCATGGACGAGTTCGGGGTGTCCCGACAGGTGTGCCGCAATGACAGGGCGATCGCGGCTACGGTCGTCGGTGGGCAGCGGGTGTACTCCTATGGCACCTTCGTCGAGGGCTTCGGCAACACGGTCAAGGCAGGCAGGTTCCTGGCCGCGAGCTAGCTGAGCCAGCCCATGTTCTTCCCGAAGGTCTCGGCCGCGGGGGACAGTGAGCCCAACTCGCTGCTGCGCTGCACGTAGCCTTGGATGGCCACCATGAACTGCATCGGGTTGTAGACGTCTTCCTCGTTGGCCCATTGGTTATCGCCGGCGTAGCGGAAGATGCTGATATTCGTTGCTTCCCAGATGCTTCCGTCGCCGGGGTCCTTCATGCGGTTGACCAGCTCGCAGATGACCCAGCCGTGTTCCTCGTCGACGACGTGCCAGTTGGAGAAGTAGTGCGGCATCTCCGCCCCGGGGAACTCCGACATGGTCTTGACCATGGATTCGCGGATGGCGTCGCGGCCCTCGAACGTGCCGTAGGTCGGTTCGATATAGCTGGCATCCTCGGCGAACAGGTCGGCGTATGTGGCCCACTCACCCTTGGGGCCTATCTCATCGACCACCCGAAGGTGATGGTCGAACATGCTCTGCAGCTCGTCGCGTGACCACTGTCCCATGGCGGGCACACTAACACCGGTCACGATTCCGAATCCGGGCTTTCGTCGGTATCGCTCCGGAACTGAAAGCGGCGCACAGAAATTCGCGCGGCTACAACAGCCCGAGCTGTTTGAGATCCTTAGCGTATTTGACGATCAGATCCCGGGTGAGGTGGGGGATGTCGATGTTCTGGGCGGCTTGGACACCCTCGCGGAATCTGATGGCGGGTATGAAGGCCCCGTTGTGCGCGTGTTGCGGGTATCGGTATGCGTGCAGCAGGGGTAGCAGCGAGTGCTGCTTTTGCTTTTCGGGTAGGCCGCGGATGGCGGTGTCGAAGCGGTCGAACCACTCGTTGTAGTTGTCGATGCGCTGGATGGGGTAGCCAGCATCGATGAGCCAGTCGACGAAGTTGTCCAGCGATATGCCGTCGGCATGTGGGTTTACCGAATCGTAGGTCTGGAATGCTTCAGAAGACGCGACCGTCGTGCCGACCGCGGTAATGGCCGATGCCGTGAAATCTGCTGGGAGCCCGTCATAGTGAGCGAGCGGACGTTCACCCGTGGCCTGCTTCTGATAGAACGATCCGGGTGCGATGCCGGTGGCGATGAGGCTGAGGATCAGGCGGGTGAACTGGTCGGGGACGTTGAGCTGGCCGGTGTAGTGGCTGTGGGCCAGGATCATGTCGGAGCGGAACACTGCGACTGGCAGGCCGCAGAGGTCGTGAGCCTCCCGCAGCAGTACCTCGCCCGCCCACTTGGCATTGCCATATCCGTTGGCGTATCCCTCATCGATGGGCCGGACCGCGCTGATGGTGCGGATGTCGGAATCCTCATCGAATACCCTGGGGTCCACCGACATTGCTACGGCTACCGTGGACAGATAGGTGATGGGTTTGATCTTGGCGGTCAGTGCCAGCTTGATGATTTCTGCGGTGCCAACGACATTCGGGCCGAACAGCTGGCCGTAGGGGAGCACATGATTGACCAGCGCGGCGGGGTGCACGATCACGTCCACGGTGTCGGCCAGGCGCTGCCAGGTATCGGCATCCAGTCCCAGGTTCGGGTCGCCGATGTCGCCGGGGAGCACCTCCAGGTGCTTTTCGGCCAGCGCTCGGAAATGCGCCAGCAGTTCGGCATCTCCGCTGTCGAAGGCTTCTTCCAGACGCCGGTAGGCGGCATCGGCATCCTTACCGCGGATGATGGCGATGAGTCTTCCGCCGGTCTTGTCCAGGCGTTCAAGCCATTCCAGTGCCAGAAACCGGCCCAGGTAGCCGTTGGCTCCGGTGAGTAACGCGGTCTGCGGTGTTCCGACGGCTCTGGGCAGTGAGGGGGCCGCCTGCAGGGTGGCCTCGTCGATGAACTTGTCCAGAGTCAGGTCGGCGGCGCGGATCTGGGTGTGCCCCGCTCCGTGCACCGTCTCGGCGGTGGGTTGGGCCGAGCCGGAGTCGCGTTGCCTTTCGATGATGCGTGCGATGGCGGTCAAATCGTTGGCAGCGCTGACGATATCGCCGACCGGAATTTCGACGGCGAAGATGTCGCGGAGCAGATCCGAGAATGAGAGGGCGGAGAGGGAATCGCCGCCCAGGTCGATGAAGTGCGCCTCTGGGCTGACCTCGGCCGCGGACAGCCCCAGCAGGGCCGTGACCGCACGTTGCACGGTATCCAGGACCGGCTTTCCCTCGTGTCCGGCCGAGTGCAGGGCCTGAAGTTCGAGTGCCTGGGTGCTCGCGATGTCGGAGTACAGCTGCTCGAGGCGGGCACCGTACTTCTCGTGCAGCTTGGGCCTGGCCAGCTTTGCGATACCGGTCAGCAGGCCGTTGGCGGCAGTGAACGGCTCGGTCTCGACCAGGAAGTCGCGGGGCACCTCGTAGGGCTGCAGCTGTGCGTCGCGGGCGACCTGCTGAAGAGACTCGGCGATCAGGCGCCTGAGTAGGTCGTTATCGCCGTGGCTTAGCTCGAATGCCTCGGAGGTCGGTACCACCACGGCCAGCAGATAAGACCGATCGCTGCTTCCATAGACGCAAATCTGGTGTACCAGTGTGCTGTTGGCGTACTCGGCCTCAAGGTTGGCGATCGCGACGAATTCGCCCTGGGACAGCTTGATGACGTTGTTGCGCCGGTCGACGATCTGGATCTTGTCGGGCTCGAGCTCGGCGACGATATCGCCGGTTTTGTAGTACCCGTCCGGATCGAACACATCGGCCGTGACGTCGGGACGCTTGAAGTAGCCGCCGAACACCGACTCGGCCTTGACCAGCAGCTCACCTCGCGGGTGCGGCTTGTCGGTGGAGAAGTACCCCAGCTCGGGCACGTCGATCAGCTTGTAGTCGATGACGGGCGGGCGCTGGATTCGTCCGTTGCGCACAATGACCCCGGCCTCGGTGGACCCGTAACCGTCGGTGATGCGGGCGTCCAGGCAGGATTCGATGAATGCCGCGAGCTCTTCCGACAGCGGCGCCGAGCCGCAGACGATGGTCAAAACGCGTCCGCCGAAAAGGTTCTCACGTATCTCGGTCTTGACTTCCGCGTCGAGGTCGGCGAGGTCGGTCGCGGGATCCACCCCAGCGCGGCGGTCGACCTCGTTGCGGTAACGCTGAAAGAGCATGTCGCACACGCGGGGAACGAGGGTCACCACCGTGGGACGGGTGAGGGTGATGTCCTCGAAGAGGGTGGACATATCGCTTGATGCCGCGAAGTAGGCGAGGCCGCCGCAGGCCAGCGCCGTGACCAGACTGCCGCGGCCCATCACATGACTCATCGGCATGAAATTGAGGTTGATCAAAGGAATTTCGGCCTTGGAGCTCAGGGTGTCGGCCCTCAGCCATGGTTTGGCGACCATCTTCTCGGTGTATGTCGCGCCCTTAGGGGTGCCCGTGCTTCCCGAGGTGTAGATCACCAGCGCCAATGGGTCCTCGCCCTCGTCGGCGGTGAATAGGGGAGCCTCCGGAAGGGCCCGCCCATGCCCGATCACCGCAGATATCACGTCAACGGAAATCGGCAGCCCGGCCTCGGCGATCCGGTGCTGCGCGGATTCGATGCTCTCGTGCTGTGTATCGACACCGGGGTGGTAATCGAAGACGGTGATATGTCGCAGCGACGGCGTGGCAAGCGCCGATTCCATTGCTGCATCCAATAACTCGGCGCTCACGGCCAGCACCGAGGGTTCGGATTCGGCAAGGATGGCGGTCCAGTTCGATGCGGGCGCGCTGGTTTGTAGCGGTACCGCCACCGCGCCCAGATGGATGCACGCCAGATCAACCGCGGTGTAGTCGACGCTTGTGAAGCCGAGCATCGCGACAAAATTGCCTGTCCGCAGCGGCGCGTTGGCATCGTGATGCCAGGCGGAAGCCAGCGCACGGGCCATACCCCACAGCTCGCCGTAGGTGACGGTCTCGAATTCGGGCAGTGGACGCAGCGTCGAGCGTCCCGCCTCATCGGTGACGAGCTCCTGGGTCCGGTGCCCGAGGGCGGGCCGGTCGGCGTACCCGTCCATGATCGTGGCGACCACCTGCGCGAGCCGCAGACCGGGCACGGCGACGGCAGCATCTACCGCGGTGTCGGGTTTGGCGGCACCGAACTGCGGATCCTCGGTGAAGAGACGCCTCACGCGGTCGACCAACCGCTGACGACGTGCTTCCTTCGTATGGGCAGCGGTGGCGTCGATCGTCATATCGGGCAGCTTACGAAACCGTCGATTCTGTAAGTGCGGGGGCTCACCTGGACCTACAGCAGACCGAGCTGTTCGAGATCCTTGGCGTACTTGACGATCAACTGTCGCGACAGATGCGGGATGTCGGTCGTACCGTCCTGCCCGACCGGACCGATTCCGGCCGCCTGCACCGCGTGCTGGAAACGCTTGGCCGGAACAACCCCATGGTCCTCGGCGCCGGAGGGCTGTTCGAACGCGTGCAGCAGGGGTAGCAGCGAGTGCTGCTTTTGCTTTTCGGGTAGGCCGCGGATGGCGGTGTCGAAGCGGTCGAACCACTCGTTGTAGTTGTCGATGCGCTGGATGGGGTAGCCGGCATCGATGAGCCAGTCGACGAAGTTGTCCAGCGAAACACCATCGGAATGCGGGTTCACACAGTCGTACGTCACGTAGGCGTCGGTGGCGTCGGGGCCCTCCGGCACCTGCGTGCCCAACGTGGTGATGGCCTCGGCGGTGAAGTCACCCGGCAGCCCGTCATAGTGCGCACGGGGACGCTCAGCCGTGGCCTGCGCCTGGTAGAACGATCCGGGAGCGATACCGGTGGCGATCACGCTGAGGATCAGGCGGGTGAATTGATCGGGGACGTTGAGCTGGCCGGTGTAGTGGCTGTGAGCCAGGATCATGTCGGAGCGGAACACCGCGACTGGCAGGCCGCAGAGGTCGTGCGCCTCCCGCAGCAGCACCTCGCCCGCCCACTTGCTGTTGCCGTAGCCGTTCGCGTACAGCTCGTCCACGGGGCGCACCGCGCTGATGAGCCGGATATCCGACTCTTCGTCGAAGGTGGCCGGGTCGACATACGCCGCGACCGCGACCGTCGACAGATAGGTGATGGGCTTGATCTTGGTGGTCAGTGCCAGCTTGATGATTTCACCGGTGCCAACGACATTCGGGCCGAACAGCTGCTTGTAGGGCAGTACGTGGTTCACCAGGGCGGCCGGGTGCACGATCACGTCCACGGTGTCGGCCAGGCGTTGCCAGGTGTCGGCTTCCAGGCCGAGGTTGGGATCACCGATATCACCCGCGAGCACCTCGAGGTGTTTTTCGGCCAGCGTCCGGAAGTGCGCCAGCAGTTCGGTGTCGCCGGTGTCGAACGCCTCCTCGAGGCGGCGGTAGGCGGCGTCGGCGTCCTTGCCGCGAACGATGACGATGAGCTTGCCCTCGGTTTTATCCAGGCGCTCAAGCCATTCCAGTGCCAGGTAGTGGCCCAGGTAGCCGTTGGACCCGGTCAGGAGCACGGTCTGCGGGACTCCGACCGCTCTGGGCAGTGAAGGGGCTGCCTGCAGGGTGGCCTCGTCGATGAACTTGTCCAGGGTCAGGTCGGCGGCTCGGATCTCAGTATGCCCCGCTCCGTGCACCGTCTCGGCGGTCGGCCGGTTGCCGCCGGAATGGCGTTGTTCGTCAACGAACTTCGCGATTCCGCTGAGGTCGTTGGCGGCACTGACGATGACACCGACGGGAACCTCGACGGCGAAGATATCGCGCAGTAGGTCGGAAAAGGACAGGGCAGACAGGGAGTCGCCACCCAGGTCGGTGAAATGTGCGTCCGAAGGCAGCACAGCGAGTTCGGCCGATGACACGCCCAGCAGGGCCTGTGCGGCCTTGAGTACCGTCTCCAGCGCGGGCTTATCGGGATCGTAATCGGAACGCAGCCGGTGCATTTCCAAGCTCTGCTGCTCGGCGATATCCGCGTACATCTGTTCGAGCCGATCGCCATAGTGCGACTTGAGGTTCGGCCGTGCCAGCTTCGCAATGCCGGTCAGCAGACCGTTGCCCTGGGTGAAGGGCTGGGGCTCGACGATGAAGTCACGCGGGATCTCGTAGGACTGCAACTGGATCTCTCGGGCGATGTCCTGCAGCGAATCCGCGATGGTCACCTTGAGTGCCGCGGTGTCTCCCTTCGCGGCCGCGACGGCCTCCGGTGTCGGCACCACGACCGCCAGCAGATAGGACCTTTCGCTGCTGCCGTACACGTAAATTTGGTGTACCACAGGGCTGTTGGCGTACTCGGCTTCCAGTGTGGCGACCGCGACGAACTCGCCTTGGGACAGTTTGAGCACGTTGTTGCGGCGATCGACGATCTGGATGTTGTCGTGGGTGAGCTCGCTGACAATATCGCCGGTCATGTAGAAACCGTCTTCGTCGAAGACGCCCGCGGTCACCTCGGGGCGCTTGTAGTAGCCGAGGAACATGCCGTCGGTCTTCAACAGCAGCTCACCGCGCGGATGCGGCTGGTCGGTGGAGAAGTACCCCAGCTCGGGCACATCGACGAGCTTGTATTCGATGACCGGGGGGCGTTGCACGACTCCGTCGCGGAACACCATGCCGGCCTCGGTGGATCCGTAACCGTCGGTCAGATGCAGCTCAAAGCAGGACTCGATGAATTCGCCGAGCTCTTCGGATAGCGGTGCCGAGCCCACCATGACCGCCAGTACACGGCCACCGAACAGGTTGTCACGGATCTCGGCCTTGACCTCCGCGGCCACCGCATCTGAATCCGCGGCGTGACCACTGGCCAGGCGACGATCCACCTCGGTCTGGAACCGTTGGAAGACCATGTCGCATACGCGGGGCACCAGGGCGAGCGCGGTGGGGCGAATCAGCTCCATGTCTTCGAAAAGCGTTGACATGTCGCTGGATGCGGCAAAGTACCCGAGTCCACCGGTGGACAGTGTTGAGGTGAGTGTGCCGCGGCCCATGATGTGGCTCATGGGCATGAAGTTCAGGCCGATCATCGGCAGGTTCTCGGTCCCGGCCATGACGTCTTCGCGAATCCACCAGCGGCGCACGATGTTCTCACTGTGCATGGCGCCCTTGGGGGCCCCGGTGCTGCCGGAGGTGTAGATCAGCAGCGCCAGCGGGTCGTCGCCGTCGGAGGGTGCGTAGAGCGGGGCCGCGGGAAGCTGTGCGCCACGCGCGATCACCGCATCGAGCGTCTCGATGGTGATGCCGGTTCCCGCGAGCTGTGCGCTGGCGGCGTCGAAGGCCTCGCGTTGCGCATCGACCTCGGGGGTGTAGTCGAACACCACGACCTGCTTGACCGACGGGGTGGCGAGTACGGATTCCAGTGCAGTGCCGATCAATTCGACGCTCACTGCGAGTGTGTTGGGTTCGGTCTCGGCGAGAATGGTGGTCCACTGCGAAGCCGGTGCGCTGGTCTGCAGCGGCACTGCGACTCCGCCGAGAATCATGATCGCCAGATCCAGCACCGTGTAGTCGACGCTGGTGAAGCCGAGCGTAGCGACCAGGTCGCCGCTGTTGACCGAATGTGCCGCGTCATGGTGCCAATAGGCGGCGACAGATGTTGTGCGGGACCATAATTCGCCGTAGGTTGTGGTATCGAAACGGGGGAGTAGACGCAGCACGGAGCGGCCCTCATGGTCGGTGGCGAGTTCACGTGCGCGCTCGCCCAGTGCGGGGCGCTCGGCGTATCCGGTCATCAACGTCGCGATGGCCTCCGAGAGATGAAGGCCTGGGCGCAGTACCTGCTCGGCGACCGCACGGTCCGGGGCAGTGGCGCGGAACTGTGGATCGCTCTCGCGCAGATTCTCGATGCGGCGGGCCAGCTGCTCCAGCTGCGGGTCGGTCTCGTTGGTCACGGTCATGGCAGCCTCACATCGACAGGGTGTTCTTTGAAAGTCTGAAAAGTAGATTACCTAAACTAACGATATCTCCAGACATGGTATTCCTCACACCCTGCTCCCACTGTCCGGGATGCGCATCCATCGATAGCGTCGATGTGAAGACGGTTGCGCAGGGCTCTCCCCATGCGAAGGATTACCCGCTGCGACGAGCCATGACTGTAGGCGCCACGGCTTACACGGAGGTTGCTCAATGGGGTCGCTCGGGCGTCGAATGCTCGAGGCTTGGGTGAAGAGCCGGCTCGGGCGGATCAGGTGCGGGTGAACTCCACGATGTCGCGCCACCGGCTTCCGGTGGCAGACGAGAAGGCGAAACCCTCCGGTTCGGTGAGGGTGCGTAGCTCGGCGATACCCAGGCGATCGGGGTCCAGGAAGATCTCCTGGAAGACCAGCCGTCCGCCGGGCTTGAGTGCCTTGTGCAGTGACTGGATGCATGCCGTCTTGTCGGGGACTTCGCCGATCACGCTGGCGAGGAAGGCGATGTCAAAGGACTTGTCCGGGAAGGGAAGTCCATTGCTGGCGTCACCCGAGTGAAATCCTGCGTTCCGATATCCGGCCCGATCGAGCTTGCGTTTCACCTTGTCGAGCATCTGGGGCTGCACGTCGAACAGGTCGAGATGGCCGGAGGGGAGTCGCGGGGCGATCTGCACGCTGAAGATTCCTGGCCCTGGGCCGATCTCCAGCACTCGTTCGTCGCCGCGTAGCGCCAACCGCTCGGCCACACCCGCGGGGTTCACGAACTTCCGGTGAATCGGATTGTCGAGCATGAAGGCCGCCTGGTGCGGAAACGGGAAGTCGCCCACCCTGCGCACCTGGCGTATCACGGTGTCCATCCATGTTGTAGGCATGAACTAAGGGTACCCTTAGTTGAACTGTGGTGGGGCTGTTGCTAGTGGTGGCCACCACCACTGCTGCCACTACTACTGCTGCCGCTACTGCCACTGCCGTAACCGCCACCACCGCTACTGCCGCCCGAACTGGGTGCCTGTGTCGCCGTGCTGTACGTCGGCGCCTCCCGCGTGGGTGCTTCGCGTGTAGGTGCCACGGTTTCTGGCGCCGACGCTCGTGAGGGGGGCGTCTCACGCTCGACGGGTGCCTGCTTCGCCGGAGCCTCGGTGGGGACCTGTTGGGGGGCAGGTTCTACGGTCGCCCGTGGTGTGGGTGCTTCGGGCGTCGGGGCCTCGTAAGTCGGCGTGCTGTGCTGCTTGGTCGGTTCGGGAGCGGCCGATGGCTCGGCCGTCTCCGAGGGTGGTGTGGTGACCGTTTGGCGTGGCGTAGGCGTAGGTGTAGCCGGTGTCTCATGAGTTGGAGCCGTCGGCGTCGTCACGGGTGCCGATGTCTCTTCCTTCGGTGTGGATGCGGGAGCCGCCGAGGTGGGTGCCGGAGCCGGGATGCTGGTGGTGGCATTGGCCGGAGGCCCGGACGTCGGGGTCGGTGACTGTGACGGTTCGGTCGACGGGGCTGGGCTCGAAGTGCTGGACGTCGCGCGCGGCTCCGTGGACGGGGCCGGTGTCAGTGGCGGAACCGCCGGCAGTGACGGGGGTGTGAAGTCCTCGGGCACTTGCTTTGGCGGAACCGTAGGCACTGGCGCCGTCAATACTGGTGGGGCGGCAGGCTTTACCTCGACAGGGGATACCGATGTCGGTGTCTTCTCGGGAGCTGGGGGTGGGGTGGCCAGTTCCTTGCTGAAGTTTCGGACCGACTTCGTCGAAAGGTCCTTGATGAGATCCCCCGACGGGCGGGCGGACTTGTCGTCGGTGAGGAACTGCGCCAGTGACGCATCGAGGTTCACCACCGGCTCGGCCAGCACCGGGCGGTCTGCGACGCGGGCGGTGCTGGTTACGGGGGACCAGTCACGCTCTAAGGGGTTGTCCCAGCTGCGATTCAGGTTCCAATCCCGGTACTGGGCAGGGTTGACCCCATGTGCCTGATCCCACAGGTTGCGGCTGTACACCGGGTTGGTGTTCTGGAACTTCCAGTCGTAGTACTCCCGATACGGGTGGTACCTGTCGTACCAACCCTGGTCGCGGGGATCGTCGTCGCGGAATTGCCCCCATTCGTTGCGGCCGTCTCGATCTCGACCGTCGCGGTTGTAACCGGACCAGTTGTAGCCGTCCCAGTTGTAGCCCGACCGGTCGTAGCCCCATCGGTCGTAGCCCCACCGGTCGTAGCCCCATCGGTCGAAGCCCATGAAGTCGAACCCGTACCGGTTGAAGCCGGACAGTCCCCAGTTGAACCAGTCCAAGACGTTGTATCCGTAGAGCAGAGACCAGGACTGGTCGTAGCCGCCCAGATCGAGCAGGTTGGGCGTCAATGGTGGCGCGACGGGAGCCGGCCAGTCGGCAACGGGGTCGACCGGAATTCCGGGAGGCGGGGGAGCCGAGTAGGACTGTGGTGCCGGGCCGGGCGCGCTCGCGGCGGCAGCGTAACCCCAGCTTGGCGGTGATGATGCCGGTGCCGCGGGCCCCACGTTGGCGGCCAGATTCGCGTCCGTGTTCACTTCTGGCGGGGCGGGCAGCGCGGGAAGCTGCTGGGCCTGTTCCGGTGTGTACTGGCGCAGCTGCTGAGTGAGCTGCAGATACAGGTTCTGCAGGGTGGTGCGTTCATTGGAGGCGGAGACGAACTCCAATCCCCGTTTGGCTTCGTTGAGTGAGGTCCGGGCCTCGGTGAGCTGATCAGGAGAGGGCTGCTTACCGTTGCCCAGGATGTCCTGGGCGTTTTTGAGCGGGGAAACCACGGCCCGCACGGCGACGTCCTGGGAGTGGGTGGTGAAGACGGTCCTGTTCAACGCCCACAGTGAACCGCCGGGTTCGGCAGCGTAGGCCGCGCCCAGAAGCACCGCTGCCAGCAGACCGATCAGCGTCCCGAAGGCCGCCGCACGCAGCTGCGGCTCACCGGGCACGTACTTGCTCCACTGTGCGGGCGGTTCGGGGTCGTTCTCGGGGAACTCCCACGCCCGCATCGCCGTGTCCTCGACGGGAGGCGGAACAATCGTCATCTCAACCCTCTGTACTACCGGCGCCCCCGCTACACCCAGCGGAGACAACTATCAGCACTAATACACACCGAACTCTAGGTATTCCATCGCCGGGGTAGTCGCGGTCGTTACCGATTCTCAGTAATCCGGTCCATCGAACTTCAGCGATGTTGGGGCGCAATCAGTCCCGGTACATCGCCCACAGCGTGGGGCCGTCGGGCGTCGGTTTGATCTCGTCGACCACCGTGAAACCGAAGCGTTCGTAAAGCGGGTTGTTGCGGATGTTGGAGCTCTCCAGATATGCCGGACCTTCGATCTGATCGATCTGGTGTTTGATGAGCGCCGAGCCGATGCCTCTGCCGGGGACGGTGGCGCCGATGGTGGCCAGATACCAGTGCGGGTGCTTGGGCC
This sequence comes from Mycobacterium sp. D16R24, assembly GCF_002013385.1. Taxonomy (NCBI): domain Bacteria; kingdom Bacillati; phylum Actinomycetota; class Actinomycetes; order Mycobacteriales; family Mycobacteriaceae; genus Mycobacterium; species Mycobacterium sp. D16R24. Next base: position 223,313 of record NZ_MAEV01000002.1, read on the forward strand.
GGACTGCCGCGGCCGCACGCGCCAGCGCAATACCGCGGAAGACGCCGAGTCGTACCGCGCCGAGAAGCAACGGGATGGCCCGCATTCTCTGCGCGCCCGGTGGCTCCCAGCTTGGGGGATCCCAATGCGCGGCCCCGACGGCGACGCCGTCCTCGTACAGCAGGTACTCGCCCTGGCCGGAGCCGTGCAAGGCCAGTGAGATCCCGTGAAAAATTGCTTCGTCACGCCGGGGGTCGGAGTTCACCCAACGAACCACGGGATCTTCTGCGAATGCCGTGGCGATCACGCGGTGGGCAACGGCCTCGGTGGTGGAGTCGATGTCTCGGATCTCGCGGGTCATATGTGTTCTACGAGCCCGATGCCCCGAAGGTTCCCGATCAGGTGTCGCTGTGACGCATCACAACGGCGGCCGTGATCGCGGCGGCCACCAGGATCAGCGTCGACACCCCCGCGACCGCGTGGATTCCGTCGGTCCATCCGGTCCTGGCGAGCTCGGCCGCGGCGGCGCCTGCCTCTCCACCGATGTCCTTGGCGCGCGCCATGGCCTGTCCGAGTGTCTCGTGTACATGGGTGCGGGCGGCGAAGATCGCCGAGGCGAGGGCACCGAACAATGCCAGCCCGAAGGCCGTCCCGAGCTCAAAGCTCATTTCTGAGATGCCGGTGGCCTGCCCAGCCCGCTCGGTGGGGGCGGCATTGAGCGCCACCGCCGAGACGAACGTGAACATGACGCCGGCGCCGGCGCCCACGATCACCGTCGCCGCGATGTAGACGCCCACCGGCCCGTGCGGGCCGAGCGCGAGGAGCACCGCGTTGCCGACCGCCATGGCCAGCAGAGATGTGACGAATGTCCAGCGCTCCCCGAGTAGACGCTCGATACGTGCTGCGTCCATCGAGAAGTAGGCGACGGTCAGCGCCATGGGCAGTCCCAGGAAGGCTGCGGCCAGTACGTCGAACCCGAGCACCGACTGCAGGTAGAGCCCGGTGAGGTAGGTCGTGGCGCCGAACGTCGCCATCGCAGCGACGGTGCCGACGATTGCCACGGTGAAGGTCCGGTTGCGGAACAGGTCCAGCGCGAGTAGCGGGTGCGGGCAGCGCATCTGCTGCCGGATGAACACGGCCAAGGTGACGACGCCGATCACACCGGTGATCGCGACTGATAGCGAGAAGCCATGCGTCGCCGCGGCTTTCACGGCATACACCAGGGTCATGATTCCGGTCATCGACAGTGCGACGCCGGCGAGGTCGAACGGTTCCAGGACTGGGTTTCGGTATTCGGGGATGAGCGCGTTGGCGGTGAGCAGCAGCACGATCAGCACCGGCACGTTGATGAGGAACACCGAGCCCCACCAGTAGTGGTGCAACAGCATGCCGCCGATGACGGGCCCGACGGCGGCACCGAATGAGAAGGCCGCGGCCCAGATGCCGACGGCGAGCGCCTTCTGCCGGGCGTTGGGGAACATGACGCCGATGAGCGCCAGGCTGGCGGGCAGCAGGGTGGCCCCGCCGATGCCCATCAGCGCGCGTGCTGCGATCAACGCCAGCGGGGTGGGCGCGAATGCGGCGATCACCGATGCGATACCGAAAAGTGTTGCACCCCAGAGCATGAGACGTCGACGTCCCCACCGGTCGCCCAGGTTGCCCATAGTGATGAGCAGTCCGGCGAGCAGGAATCCGTATACATCCAGGATCCAGAGCTGTTCGGCCGCCGACGGGTTGAGCGACTCGGACAGCCGTGGCATCGCCAGGAACAGCACCGAGACGTCCATCGACACCAGGAACACGGGCAGCAGGAGAGTAGCGAGCCCGAACCATGTACGGCGTCCAGCGCGGGCGCCTTCTGGCGTCGCGTTTTCGGGCGCAGTGCTCTTGCAGCTGGTCATGGGGTATCGCTCCGGTGATATTTGGGCGCGTACGGCGTACGCAGTAGACTGGGTACACTGTACGCAAATTGGTGAAGCCGGTCAATCGAGTTATGAAGGGAGCATCGTGACCGATCCGCGTCTCACGCTGGAATCGATTGTTGCCAAGGCCATCACGATTGCCGATGCAGAGGGTCTGACCGGTGTGTCCATGCGCAAGATCGCCGAGGCCCTCGGGGTGGGGGCCATGTCGCTGTACCGCCACGTCGCCGACAAAGATGCGCTCCTGGTCGAGATGACCGCAGAGGTCACCCGCCGATTCGCCTACCCCGCCGACATGATGGGCGACCCCGACTGGCGCGCACGGGTGCGCGTCGCCGTCGAGTACGACTTCAATCTGTACAGCACTCATCCCTGGGTGCTGTTGGCGTATGCGGTGCCACGCAATGGGATGCAACCCGACACTCTGGTGTGTTTCGACTGGCTGCTGGAGGCCTTCGGTCACCTCGGGGTTCCGGTGCCCGAGGCGGCGGAATTGGCATTTCAGGTGTGGAGCTACTCGCAGGGCGTCGGCCTCGGTGCGGTCGGCGGGCAGCTTGTCTCCCCGGGTACGCGCACCGACTTTTCAGGTTTGTCCGAGCTGATCGGCGGCAACGTCGAGCTGCCGGAGTCCCCGCGACTGGCCGCGCTGGTGGGGGTGGGCGATCTGCCGCAGGTGACAAATCCGCGTGAAGTCATCGTCAAGGGTGTCCAGATCCTGTGCGACGGCATCGCGCATCGCTACGAGTCGCTATAGGTACCCGGCGATGACCGCAGCCTCCTGGCGTAGCCGCGCGGCGGCCTGGGCTTGGCCGAGCGTGTCATAACGCTCGGCTTCAGCGGTGCGGTCATCGATCTGCGCCCGCAGGATGGCACGCACATCGGCAGGGGAGAGCACCTTGCGGGCGGCTTCCGCTGACCCGAGACCTCTTGTCGCACCAGCGATATGAGTGTTATCCAGTCTGGTCCGCGCTGTGTCGTCCACTGACTCGGCGTTGTCGATCGCGGCGATCGCCGTCCGCAGTGCGCTCACGGCCACGCTGTTGCGGGCCTTCATCGCGGCAGTCAGATCGGTGCGCATGGTGGTGCGCAACACGTGTGGGTCGTGGGTCGATGTCATGGGGATCCGGCCAGGCCGACGCCGTCTTCGTGCTCCACGACGTCAACCGTCGAGGCCCCGCCGCCGGGTGTTGCGAGGATCCATCGCTCGCCCGACTCGGTGCTCGGATCCTCCATATCGAAGAGCACCCGCTGGCGCAGTTCGTGAGCAATGGTCTGTGCCACTGCCTCCTGAGACCGGGTCATCGGCGCGGTGGGCGGCCAGATGATGCACAGTCCCATCTCGAATCCGTCTGTGTACTTAGTGATCTGGACATAGCCATCCGCGTCATCGACGGGATGACCATCTGATTCCAGGGTAAAGCCACAGGCTTTGGTGCAGGCCGCGACCACCGGCATATCGGACGCGACTCGCTCTACAAAGAAGTTCATGTAGTTCGGATCGGTCATGGTTGGCGCCCGAGGTCAGGCGTCGCCATCGCGCGAATCGTCGTCGGAATTGTTGCGCCACTCGGAGAATCGGCGCCGCACATCGGTGGCGACATCGGTGACGCCCTGGCCGACGACATTGACGACGCCATCGAGCGTGGATCCGAAGTTACGCAGCGCAGAGATGAGCGGATCGGTCGAGGAATCGAAGTTCTCCTTGTATGACCTTGCCGCGGAGCGAAACTCGGAGCCCAGATCGGCCTGTGGGTCTTCGTCGCGTCGCGGATAGTCTCCGCTGAGGATCGCGCCGTACTCGCCTCGGTCGATCCACTTGGTGAGCTCGGCAGCCCGCAATACCGAGAACGGGTGCGATTGCAGTTCGAGGTTGAGTAGTTTGAGCACGCCGTCACGCATGTCCCCGGTGCGCTCGTACTCGGCCGCCTGAGCCAGAAAGCGCTGCGTATCCATCTCGTCGAGGCGTGAGCCCCCGGCCAGCTTCATCTCCACCCGAATCGCGGTGTCCACGTCCTGACCGCAGAGCATTCCGGCGCGGTCCCCGGAAAGCTCGGACTTGCGCTGCCATTCCATGAGCGCGGCGACGACGGCGCGCAGCGCCCACCCGCCGATCGGCATCCAGCCGAGGTTCCCGGCCAGCCGCATCAGGTGCATCAGCATGGTGCGGTACACCGCGTGTCCGGAGAGGGCGTGCCCGAGTTCGTGGCCGACGATGAAGCGCAGCTCCTGTTCGTTCATCAGGTCCAGCAGTGCGGAGGTCAGCACGATGAACGGTTGGTCCATGCCGATGGTGTACGCGTTGGCGTAGGGCCCCTGAATGACGTAGAGCTCCGGGGTTTCGGGGGCATCGAGGACGCGAGCGCAGTCGTTGAGGGTGTCGTGTAGTGAGGTGAACTGTCGATCGTCCACGCGGACCGCGGTCGCCAGATACATCAGCCGATGCTGACGTTCCCGCAGCAGCGCGGCCAGCGCCTTGAGGATGGTGTCGAAGCCTTTGAGGCTGCGCAGTGTTTGCAGAGCTGCCCGGTCGGCCGGGTGTTCCCAGGCTCGGGTACTGATTCCGGGAAACTCGGCATAGGTGCGAGTAGGCAGATCGGACATGGCATTCAACCTATCTGGTGACCGTACGCAGCGCGTGCGTCCGGGGAAATCGGGGAACGCGAAAGCTGTTAGCGGATGCTATGCGGTCAACGCCTGGTCTCGATGTCATGTGTCCCCCCGGAAGGTCTTGTTGTTAGGTCAGACGATCGCGCATGCGTTTTGGTTCCCCCGCACACTTACGTCCTCGTGTTCCGGAGTTCCCTCTGGTACCACTCCGACTTGATCCTTACCGCGTCCATCAGTGTCGGGTACTGGCCGATCCCGTTGGGCCCACTACCGCCGAGCTCGAACACGGTGCCCGGCTCGTCGCTGAAATAGGAGTGGGCAACGGCGATGATCATCACGTAGTCGTCCTCGGTGCCGAGAACGGGAATCAGTTGGTTGAAGGAGTGGGCACCGAAGTATTCGGGAGTCAGCGACGCGCCTTCGAGGTACGCCTTCATGCCCTCCCAGTTCGTCGAGCCGGGCGCTGAATCGGCGAGGGAGAACAAGTCATCGAAGCCACAGAAGGCGTGCAAGCCGTCGGAGATCTGCAGCAGTTCCCGGTGGTCGGCGTCTAGGTACAGACCCCACTGCCGTTCCTTTGTGCGGATGTCCTTGCGTGTCGTCGGCTGGGGTGTGCCGGGAAGGTCGTACAGGGGGTCCTTCTCGTGTAGAGCCTTCTGCTGGTCGGCGAGCATCGACACGAGCGAAGACCACTCGTCGTGCCGGGCAGAGCTACTGGGGGACACACATGCACAGAGGAATGCGGCGACGAGCAAGAGTGTCGCGCCGAACCGCATACGACCCCCGAAACTTACGCCCATCATCAACGATAGCAAACAGCGCGAAGCTGGTATGCCGAAATTCGGCCACCGGGATCTCATCTTGACAACAGCTGATGTCAACATGATGATTGCTCGGGGCAGCACGCCTCGGCTCTGCCGGCGCAACGCGAAACAGTCAGCAGCACACGAGCTACGGGAGACCCGATGCGGGCCGTCAGACACATGATCAACGTTCTTACGAAACCGGTCAGCGTCAGCTACCCATGGACTCCGACACTGTCCGAGCGGGTGGGGGGCCAGACGGTGTTGATCACCGGCGCCTCCAGCGGGATCGGCAGGCGGCTGGCCGAGAGGGTCGCGGAGGCGGGGGCTCGCGCGATTGTCACCGCACGCCGGGCCGATGAGCTCGACGACGTCGTGCGCGAGATCACGGTTCGAGGTGGTGTCGCGCACGCCGTGCCCGGCGATTTATCGACGAGTGACGGCGCGGATGCGGTCGCCAATGAGGTGCTCGAACGCTTCGGGGTACCGGACACTTTGGTGCTGAACGCGGGCAGATCGATCATGCGATCGCTCGCAGACTCCGAACACCGGCTGCACGATTACGAGCGCACCGTGGCGATCAACTACCTCGGTGGTGTGGGCCTGGTACTGCGCCTACTGCCGGGCATGCGTGCGCGCGGCTCGGGGCATATCGTGCACAGCTCCTCGATAGGAGTGCTGGGCAACCTGCCGGAGTTCTCTGCCTATGTCGGGTCGAAGGCGGCAATGGACGCGGTGCTGCGTATCGCGGGCATCGAGAGTCGTGCCGACGGAGTGCGCGTCACCAATGTTCATCTCCCGCTGGTCACGACCGACATGATCGCCCCGTCGGACTGGAGCCAGTACGCATCGCTGACGTTGGAGGAGGGCGTCGACATGGTCGTCGACGCGATCAGGCGGCGCAGTCGCGAGGTGAACAATCCCCTGGGCATCCTGTACCGGGATTCCTATCGTGTTCTGCCTGGAATCGTGAGCCGGGTGCAGAACGATTACTACCGTTGGTATTCGAGCCGCGGACGGAGCGCGGAAGCCCCGGTAGAAGCGGTGACCGCCCCGTTGAGGTAGGCCCCAACGCGCGCGTCTGCGTGGATATACTCGCCGACCTATGGACAGCGTGCCTACCGCCCTCTCGGCGCCGAGCGGGCAGGCCGAGCAGCGGGATGTGAATGAGTCGGGGCACCCCGACAAGCTCGACGCCTCGCTGCTGCGGATTGCCGGCATCTGCGGTTTGGCCAGTGTGATGGCCTTTCTGGACAGTACGGCGGTGGCGGTCGCTCAACGCACCTTTGTCGCCGAGTTCGGTTCCAGTCAGGCCGTCGTGTCCTGGACCATCGCCGGTTACATGCTTGCGTTCGCGACCGTGATCCCGATGACCGGATGGGCGGCCGACCGTTTTGGCACCAAACGTCTGTTCATGGGTGCCGTCCTGGTATTCACGATTGGCTCGTTGTTGTGCGCGGTGGCCCCAAATATTCTGCTGCTCATCATCTTCCGCGTGATTCAAGGGGTTGGCGGTGGCATGTTGATGCCACTGAGTTTCATGATCTTGACCCGCGAGGCGGGCCCAAAGAGGCTTGGTCGAGTGGTCGCGATCGGGGCGGTGCCCTTCCTGCTCGGCCCGATCGGTGGACCGATCCTGGGTGGATGGCTGATCGGCAGCTACGGCTGGGAATGGATCTTCCTGATCAACCTGCCGATCGGGTTGAGCGCCATCGTGCTTGCGGCACTCATGTTTCCCGGGGACAACCCTGAGCCCTCCGAGAAACTCGATATCGTGGGCGCGCTGTTGCTCTCACCCGGCGTGGCGATTCTGCTGGTGGGGATGTCGGCCATCCCCGGGCGCAACAGCATGGCCGACCGGCATGTTCTGCTGCCCGTCATCATCGGTGTCGCACTCATTGTCGCGTTCGTCGTGCACACCAAGAACCGCGCGTCACATCCTCTTGTCGATCTACGGCTGTTCGAAAATCGTGTGGTCAAGTGGGCCAACATCACACAGTTCGCTTTCGCCGCCACCTTTGTCGGCGTCAGCTTGCTCGTTCCGAGTTACTTCCAGGTTGTGCTGCACCAAACGCCGATGCAGTCCGGGATGTCCATGGTGGCGATGGGAGTCGGTCTCGTGCTGACCATGCCCTTCGCGGGGATGTTCATGGACAGGCGCGGGCCCGGCACGATTGTGTTGCTTGGTCTTCCGTTGATCGCGGTGGGCCTGGGCGTCTTCACATTCGGCGTGGCACGACAGGCCGATTTCTCTCCGATACTGCTGGCCGGGTTGATGGTGATGGGCATGGGGGTTGGCTGCACGTCAACGCCGCTCTCGGCGGCGTGCGTGCAGTCGCTGGCACCGTCCCAGATCGCGCGTGGCACCACGCTGCTGAGCGTCAACGACCAAGTGGGCGGATCGGTGGGGGCCGCGTTGGTAGCAACGCTGTTGACCAATCAATTCAATCGCGCCGGAGGCGGAATTGAAGTCGATCCGTTAGCAGTAGCGGGTGGAGAAACCGGGAGTCGTGGAATATCAAGCGGCCCGGTGGTGAATCCGATTTCAGATTTTGCGATAAATACTTCTCAATGGCTTTCACACGCGTACACGGCGGTATTCCTAGCAGCCGTTGTATTAGCGGTGTTCACCATTGTTCCCGCAGTCTTTTTGCCGAGGAAGTTGGTGGTAGGGGGCAAGGCCTGAGAATTTTCGCCACGTTTCGTTCCGTGTGCCTGTGCAGGTAAGCGGCCTGACGCCCGGCCCCGAGGGCCGTTCGCCTGGGTTAGGGAAGGCTTGCGTTACCTGAGAAAACCCTTAAGCTGATCTGCCAGTAGTGTTCAATTTGTGGGCATAAGCCCCTGACCAGCGCTTAATAGCTAAGGGGTCGTATATGCGCATTGTGTCGTTTGGGTATCAGGTGTGGGGTTATCGAACCTTGCAGGCCTTGATCGATCTGGGGCATGAGGTTGTGCTCGCGGTCACCCATCCCTCCAGCGAGGAGGCGTACAAGGCGATTTGGTCGGCGCCGGTCGATGAACTCGCACGTGAGCATGGCATTCCCGTGCATTTCACGACGCGGGTCGATACCGAAACCATCAATTTGGTCAAGGGCGCCGAGCCCGATGTCATCGTCGTCAATAGCTGGTACAACCGGATGCCCGTCGAACTCTATGATTTTCCGCCGCACGGCACCCTGAATTTCCATGATTCGCTGCTGCCGAAATTCACCGGGTTTTCCCCTGTTTTGTGGTCATTGATCAGCGGCGAGTCCGAATTCGGGTTGACCGTGCACCGCATGGATAGCGGGCTCGATACCGGTGACATTCTGGTGCAGCATTCGCTGCCGATCGGCCCGGCCGATACCGGCACCGAGCTGGTGCTGCGCGGAATGGACCTGATTCCGGGGGTGCTGGCCGAAGCGCTGGGTGCCCTGGAGTCCGGTAACGCGCTGTGGCGGCCACAGAACAAGGCCGAACGCACTTACTGCCACAAGCGTTCTGAGCGTGACAGCGCGCTCGACTGGACTTGGCCTGCCGAGGATCTGGAACGATTCGTGCGCGCCCTGTCCGATCCGTATCCGCGCCCCTTCACCTTCTATGACGGGGAACGGATCGAGGTCCTGGAGGCACGCATTTCCGAGGCCCGCTACGGCGGCACACCGGGGCGGGTGATCGTTCAGGAGGAAGGCGGCGTGGTGGTGTGTGGTTCTGATGCTTATCGCGTCGGTAACCGCGGACTGGTGATCACCCGCATTCGGTGCGCGGACGGCACCGAGCGCAGCGGCCAAGAGTACTTCCGGCGCGGGGGATATCTCAACAGCAACACGTGATCTCGAGGCGGCAGAACAGGTGCTGAGTGTAGCGCCGCTGCGCTCGGATCGTGATGATGAGGAAAATCGATGCAAACCAATCCCTTTGACGATGACAGTGGCAGTTTTCTCGTTCTGGTCAACGACCAGGAACAACACAGCCTGTGGCCGTCCTTCGCCGATGCGCCATCCGGCTGGCGCGTGGCCTACGGTCATGCGGGCCGTGCAGCGTGTCTCGAGTACATCGATGAGCAATGGCCCGACATACGTCCGAAGGACTTACGCCAACGACTCGCGTAGAGGCCTTATTTGCCTTGCGCAACAAGGTATCTCACCGCTGATATTTCAGACACCAGTACGTAGGCCCAAGTAGGGAGTTCGTCGTCCTCATGCTCAACTATGGAACGCAGTCCGACGTTCTTGGACCTCTGACAGCCGCGCAGCGGTCGATTTGGGTCGCGCAGCAACTGCGGCCCGAGGTTCCCTACAACTTTGCGGGATTCGTCACGATCGACCATGACGTGGACGCCGAAAAGCTCATGGTGGCCTGCGAATCGATGGCCGCACGGTTCGGCACACCGTGCGCACGGCTGTCCATAGAGGACGGCGAGCCGGTCTTCGTCGTCGACCGTTCGTTCCCGGAGACGATGCCCTGCATTGATTTGCGTGCCGAGCGTGACGCGGTCGCTGCGGCTCGCCGTTGGATGGACGAGGAGTACCGCCGGCCCATCGACTTGCTCAGTGAGCGGCTCACGCACTTCGCGCTCCTGCGGATTGCCGACGACCTGTCGTACTTCTACATGCGCACACATCACGTTCTGTTGGACGGCTATGCCACCAACAATCTGCTGCGGCACATCGCGGACGTCTACTCGGGGTCGGTCGCGGCCGAGACCGATGTCGATTTTTCGGAGTTCTCCGTGATTCGCGCGGCCGACCAGAAGTATCAGCAGTCCTCGCGCAGCGACGCAGATTTCGAATATTGGAAGAACGTCTTATCCCGTCCGGTCGAAACGGCCGACCTCGCGGGTATGGAACGTGTGGTCACGCCGCGCCACCCGCTGGTGCGCGACTTGGTGTGCGATGAGCTGCTGTCGGAGAACGGTCTTGGCCAGTTCGAGGTGGCTCGAGTGGTCGCGACGCTGGCCACCTTCTTTGCTAAAACCACCGGACGTCAAGATGTTTCACTGTCGCTTCCGGTGTCGGGGCGTACAACAGCGGCGTTGAAGAGATGCGGCGGCATGGTGTCGAACCTGGTGCCGTTGTTTGTCACCGTCGAAGACGGGGACACCATCGGAGCGCTGGACGATCAGGTCGCCAAAGCCGTGGTGGGCGCGCTGCGTCATCAACAGTTCCGGCGCTGGTCCGAACTCGTCGTCGATGCGGGGCGTCGCGACACCAACATCGAATTCGGCCAGGTCATCAACGTCTTCGACTTCGCGGATGTGTTCTTCTTCGGACCCTCGGAGGCGGTGGTCAACGTGCTGACCACCTTCCCTGTCCAGGACATCGCGATCAATATCTATCCGCGTCCGGGCGGCGGCACGTCGCGCATCCAGTTCGCGTGGAATCCCGACAGGTACACCACCGCCGAGATCGACAGGCACATAGTCCGTTTGGAATCGCTCCTGGGACGTCTCCTGGGGGCTGACCCCTCGGTGGTCGTGGGTGAGGTCCCGCTGCTGGATCGGCGGGAACGTGATCTGCTGCTGTCGCAGTGGTCCGGTGCCGGCCCTCAGGCGCCTGTCGGTGTGGCACCGCAACTGCTGGCCGCAGCCGTAGCCTCCACGCCCGGAGCGGTAGCGGTGGTCGACGGGGCCCGAGAGCTCACCTATCGCGAGTTGGACGAATGGTCGACGCGATGGGCTCGGGTGCTGATCGAGACCGGGGTGGGCCCGGAACGTGCTGTGGGTGTGGCGATGGACCGCCGTGCCGAGCTCGTGGTGGCGTGGTGGGCCGTGGCCAAAGCCGGCGGAGTGTATGTGCCGGTGGACGGCGCGCATCCGGTCGAGCGGATCGCCACGGTCTTGGACTCGGTGGCGGCAGTGTGTGTGTTGACCTGCGACTCCGACGAGGTTTCGGGGGCCGGTGCGCGCCCGGTGCTGCGCATCGATGGCCGTGACGTGTCCGCGCAGTCGGCCGAACCGATCACCGACGCCGATCGATCAGTGGCGCTGCGAGCGCAGAACACCGCGTACGTGATCTTCACATCGGGCTCCACCGGCACCCCCAAGGGCGTGGCGGTGGGACACGCCGGGCTGCCGGGAGTGGTTGCGGCGCAGCGTGATCTGCTCGAACTGAGTGGCGATGCGCGAGTGCTCATGGTGGCCTCGCCGACATTCGACGCCTCGGTCTTCGAGATGGTGTGGGCGGTCGGTGCGGGGGCCACGCTGGTGGTGGCACCGCGAGATGTGTACGCCGCCGACGCGTTGACGGAGTTTTTGCAGGCCCAGCGGGTCAGTGCCGCGGTGTTGACCCCGACGGTGTTGTCCTCACTGGACCGGGCACGGCTGGACAGGGTGGACACATTGGTCACCGCGGGTGAGGACTGCCCGCGCGAACTGGTGGATGACTGGGCGCTGGGCCGGCGGTTGGTCAACGCGTACGGCCCCAGCGAGAGCACCATCTGGGCCACCTCCGCGCCGATGGCGGCGGAGCAGCCGGTCGGCATCGGTGCCCCGATTCCGGGCGTGCGCACCCTGGTGCTCGATGCCGGGCTGAACCCCGCACCGATCGGGGTGGTGGGCGAGCTGTATCTGGCCGGACCCGCCCTGGCATCCGGTTATGTGGGCCGGGCGGCGTTGACGGCGGAACGGTTCGTGGCCAACCCATACGGGCCGTCCGGGGTGCGGATGTATCGCACCGGAGATCTGGTGCGCTGGAACGCCGATGGTGCGTTGCAGTACATGGGCCGCGCCGATGAGCAGGTCAAGATTCGCGGCAACCGCATCGAGCTCGGCGAAGTGCAGGCTGTGCTGGCCGGTGCACGTGGAGTGGAGCAGGCCGTGGTGATGGTCCGCGAGGACCGTCCGGGCGACAGGCGCCTGGTGGGTTACGTCACCGGTGCCGTCGACGTGGCCGGGACCCGCGTGGCACTCGGTGATCGGTTGCCCGCCTACATGATTCCGTCTGCGATCATCGTTTTGGACGCGCTTCCACTGACCGCCAACGGCAAGCTGAACCTCCGCGCGCTCCCGGTACCCGAGATCGCGGCCGGTGCATACCGTGCGCCTTCGGACGATGTTGAGCAGACGCTGGCCGCCGTTTACGCCCAGGTCCTCGGGCTCCCGCGGGTCGGCGTGGATGATTCGTTCTTCGACCTCGGCGGCGACAGCATCATGTCCATGCAGGTGGTCTCGCGGGCACGCGCCGCCGGAGTGCTGTGCCGACCTCGCGATGTTTTCGTTGAGCAGACTGTGGCGCGGTTGGCTCGAGTGGCCACCACCGTCATCGGCGATGCAGACGTGGCCGATGACGGACTGGGTGAGGTGCTCGCGACGCCGGTCATGCGATGGCTACTGGATGCACCGGGCGAGCCCGACCAGTTCAACCAGACGATGGTGCTGACGGTTCCGGCGGCGGTGACCGAAGCCGATGTGGTGGTGGTTCTTCAGGCCCTGCTGAACCGCCATCCCATGCTGCGGCTACGTGCCGAAAACAACGGTCCGCAGGGGTGGTCACTGACGGTCCCCGACGCGGACGCGGTCGATGCGCGCAACTTCCTGCAATCGGTGAATGAGTTGTCCGACGAGGCCCTGGTGCAGGCGCGGGCCCGGTTGAGCCCGGCCAACGGAACGATGCTGAGCGCACTGTGGGCCAGCTCCACTGCACAGTTGGCGCTGGTCGTTCACCACCTCGCGGTCGATGGCGTTTCCTGGCGAATCCTTCTGGAAGACATCAATATCGGCTGGGCCCAGCATCGCGCCGGACAGCCGGTGGCCCTGCCGCCGGGCGGCACGTCCTTCGCTCGGTGGGCGGCGTTACTCGACGAGTATGCGCGCACCGCCGAGGTGGCCGAACATGTCGAAGCGTGGAAGCGGGTGCAGGCGACCCCCGCACTGTTGCCGGCGGTGCGGCCAGAGTTGGATACGTATGCCACCGCCCACACGATGTCTGCGTCACTGGATGCCGAAACCACCCGCGTCTTGTTGGGTGAGGCACCCGCGGCGTTCCACGCCGGGGTGGGCGATATCTTGCTGATCGCATTGGGCATGGCAGTCGCACAGCTCTCGGGCAACACCGGTGCGCCGGTCGGTATTGACGTGGAAGGCCATGGGCGCCAAGAGGACTTGGTTGCCAGCGGGAAATCGCCGGTGGACCTATCACGCACGGTGGGGTGGTTCACCAGTAAGTACCCGGTGGCCTTGAGCCTCGGCCGGCCGGACTGGGCGCAGGTGAGTGCCGGCGGCCGCGCCTTGGGGGCGGTGATCAAGGATGCCAAAGAACAGCTCCGCGCGCTGCCCGAGGGCATAACGTATGGCCTGCTGCGCTATGCGAATCCCGAGGCGGATCTCGCTGGGGCAGAACCGGTTATCGGCTTCAACTATCTCGGACGATTGGGCGGTGTCGGTGAGCAGGGCGACGACTTGTGGCTGCCGAGCCCCGATGCCGTGTCCGCCGCCGCGGTGGCCGCTGCGGTGCCGCTGGCGCTGGCCCACACCGTGACCCTGAATGCCGGCGTCCTGGAATCAAGCACGGGCACGGGCCCCTGTCTGCAGGCCAATTGGACCTGGGCGTCCTCGATGGACGATGGACAGATCAACCTGCTGAGCCAGCTCTGGATCGAGGCACTGACGGGTATGTGTGCGCATGTGCGTGGCGGCGGCGGGGGATTGACTCCGTCGGACATCGTGCCCGCACATCTCACCCAGCAGCAGATCGACGAACTGGAGCAGTTGCACCGGGTTGCCGACGTGCTGCCGCTGACCCCGTTGCAGCAGGGGCTGCTCTTCCATGCCACCGCCCACGCCAGCGGTGACGACGTGTACGCGGTGCAGCTGGACCTCACTCTTGCGGGCCTGCTCGATGCACCCAGACTGCGCGACGCGGTGCGCACGGTCGTGGCCCGGCACCCCAACCTGGCCGCCCGCTTCCATCCGCAGTTCGATCCGCCGGTGCAGAGCATCCCAGTCGACCCGGTAACCCCTTGGCAGCACGTCGAATTCGCGGGTACCGATATCGAGGACCAGATCGCGCGGCTGTGCGCCGCCGAACGCGCAGCGGTATGCGACCTGACCCATCCGCCGCTGTTCCGGGTGGTGCTGATCGGAGTCGGTCACGACCAACACCGCCTTGTGCTCACCAGTCACCACAGCGTCCTGGACGGCTGGTCGTTGCCCATCCTGTTGCAGGAGATCTTCGCGGGCTACGGTGGGCACAGCCTGCCGCCGGCCGTGCCGTACCGCAGGTTTGTGACGTGGCTGGCCGATCAGGATCTTGATGCCGCGCTGTCTGCGTGGCAGGACGTGCTGGCCGGATTCGAGACACCCGCGCTGGTGGGTCCATCGCACAAGCTGGGATCGGGGCGCCGCGAGACGCAATCGCTGCGACTGTCCGGGCAGGCCACGCGGGCGCTGACCGATCTTGCCCGCGCACACCACACGACCGTCAACACCGTCCTACAGGCGGGCTGGGCGCAGCTGTTGGTGTGGTTGACCGGTCAGCACGATGTGGCCTTCGGTGCTGCGGTCTCGGGCCGTCCTGCCGAGGTGCCGGGCTCGGAATCGATGGTGGGCCTGTTGATCAACACGGTGCCGGTGCGTGCGCGTATCGCCGCGACAACCACCACCGCCGAATTGTTGGAGCAGCTGCATGGCGTCTCGAACCGGACGCTGGATCACCAGCACGTGGCGCTTCCCGAGATTCACCGTGTCACCGGGCAGGACCAGCTTTTCGACACCCTGTTCGTGTACGAGAACTACCCGATCGACCCGGCCGCATTCGGGACGGTCATGGGTACAGGCGAATTGGCCATTACGGGCTTCTCCAGTCGGGAAGCCACCCACTATCCACTGGCGCTGCAGGTGACACCGGGCCATGAACTGGTGCTGAGCATCGAACACGACACCGATGTCTTTGATGTAGAGAGCGTCGTGGTGTTGGCCGGCCGGTTGGAGCTCGTGCTGGCCGCGATGGTGGCCGACCCGTTGCGGCGGTTGTCCTCGGTGGATGTCTTGGGTGTCGATGAGCGTGTGCTTCTGGACGCGATGGGTAACCGTGCGGTGCTGGATGAGCGGGCGACGGGGGTGACGATTCCGGAACTGTTCTCGGCTCAGGTGGCAAGGACCGCTGATGCGGTGGCGCTGAGTTGCCGGGACCGTTCGTGGACCTACGCTGCGGTTGAACGTGATTCGAACCGTTTGGCGCACTATCTGATTGGCTTGGGTGCGGGACCGGGTCGTTGTGTGGCGGTGATGTTCGGGCGATCCGCCGAGGGGATCATCGCGATCTTGGCGGTGCTCAAGACGGGTGCGGCATACGTGCCGATTGACCCCGCGGTGCCCGATGCCCGGATTGATTTCGTGGTCGGTGACGCAAAGCCGGTCGCGGTGGTCACCACCGCGACGTTGGCCGGCCGGTTCGGGACACACGATGTCGTGGTTGTCGACATCGACGACCCGGCGATCGGAGCGCAGACCGACGCATCGCTGCCGCTACCCGCTGTTGATGATGTAGCGCACATCATCTACACCTCGGGTACTACCGGTATTCCTAAGGGAGTTGCGACAACTCACCACAACGTGACGCAGTTGTTGGAGTCGTTGCATGTCGGTCTGCCCTCGGGGCCTGGGCAGGTGTGGTCGCAGTGGTATTCGTTTGCCTTTGATGCCTCGGTGGAAGAGATCTGGGGCGCGCTGTTCCACGGTTCGCGGTTGCTCGTGATCCCGGAGTCGATCGGTCCGGATGAGTTCCAGGCCTTGCTGATTGATGAACATGTCACGGTGTTGCACCAGACTCCGTCGGCCGTGTCGGCACTGTCCGTGGAGGCGCTGCAGTCGGTGGCGCTGGTGGTGGCGGCCGAGGCATGCTCGGCGGAGCTGGTGGACCGGTGGGCGCCCGGGCGAGTGATGACGAACGCCTATGGGCCCACTGAAACTACGATGTGCGTCACGGTCAGTAAGCCGTTGGCCGCGGGTTCGGGGACGCCGACGATCGGTGGGCCGGTACCGGGTGCCGCGCTGTTCGTGCTCGATGCCTGGCTGCGGCCGGTGCCGGTCGGAGTGGTCGGTGAGCTGTATGTGGCCGGGCTCGGGCTGGGGCTCGGATATGTGAGCCGATCCTCATTGACCGCGTCACGGTTCGTGGCCTGCCCATTTGGTTCCCCGGGCGAGCGTATGTATCGCACAGGGGATTTGGTGCGCTGGCGTGCTGACGGGAACTTGCAGTACTTGGGCCGCGCCGATGAGCAGGTCAAGATTCGCGGGTATCGCATCGAGCTCGGCGAGATCCAGGCCGCCCTTGCCGACGTGGTCGGGGTCGAGCAGGCGGTGGTGATCGTGCGTGAGGACCGACCGGGCGATAAGCGCTTGGTCGGCTACATCACGCAGTCGCCCGAAGCGGAGCTGGCCGGGGGAGTCGATACAGCCGGTGTGCGTGTGACGCTGGGCGAGCGGCTACCGCCGTATATGGTGCCGGCCGCGGTCGTGGTGGTGGGTGCCCTGCCGTTGACGGTCAACGGAAAGCTCGACACGCGTGCCTTGCCGGTGCCGCAGTACCAGGAAACTCAGTATCGTGCCCCGTCGAACGCGGTCGAAGAGATCCTGGCCGATATCTATGCGCACGTACTCGGTCTGGAACGTGTGGGCGTCGATGACTCGTTCTTCGATCTGGGCGGCGATTCGCTGTCTGCCATGCGCTTGATCGCGGCCGTCAACAAGTCGATGAACACGCATCTGACCGTGCGCGCGCTCTTCGACACCCCCACGATCGCCCAGTTGGCTCCGGGGCTGCGGACGGATTCGGGCGGGCGCGCACCGTTGGTGCCCGTCGCACGGCCCGACGTGATCCCGCTGTCGTTCTCGCAGCGACGGTTGTGGTTCCTGGACCAATTGCACGGTGCCTCACCGGTGTACAACATGGCGGTCGCGCTGCGGCTGAGTGGGCAGCTCGACCTGGATGCACTGGGTGGGGCATTGTCCGATGTGGTGAGTCGCCACGAGTCGTTGCGCACGGTGTTCCGCGACGAGGAAGGTGTGCCGTATCAGCTGGTGCTGGCACCCGATAGTGCGGAGTTCGGCTGGGAGGTGGTCGATGCCACCGCATGGTCGCCCGCACAACTGGACGAGGCGATAGGCGTCGCGGCGCGCCACACCTTTGACCTGGCGGCCGAGATCCCCATGCACGCAAAGCTCTTCACGGTGTCCGGTGACGAGCACGTCCTCGTGGCCACGGTGCATCACATCGCCGCCGACGGCTGGTCGGTGGCTCCGCTCATGCGTGACCTGACGGTGGCCTATGCCAGCCGGTCCGGGGGGCATGCGCCCGATTGGGCACCGCTGCCGGTGCAGTATGCCGATTACACACTGTGGCAACGTGATCAGCTCGGCGACCTCGAAGACAGCGAGAGCGCCATCGCCACCCAGGTCGCCTATTGGCATGATGCGCTCGCCGGGATGCCCGAACATCTCGCGCTGCCGACCGACCGGCCCTATCCGGCGGTTGCCGACTATCGCGGTGCCAGTGTGGATCTGGAATGGCCGGAGCAGCTGCAACGCGCGGTGCGTGCGCTGGCACGTGAACACGGGGCGACCAGCTTCATGGTGATCCAGGCGGCGCTGACCGTGCTGCTCTCGAAGATCACCGCCACGTCCGATGTGGCGGTGGGGTTCGCGGTCGCCGGCCGTGACGATCCTGCTCTCGACGAGCTGGTGGGCTTCTTCGTCAATACCTTGGTGCTGCGCGTCGATGCCGGTGGCGATCCCACCTTCGCGGATCTGCTGGCGCAGGTTCGGACCCGCAGCCTGGAAGCGCTCGAACACCAGGACGTGCCCTTCGAGGTGCTCGTGGAGAGGCTCAATCCCATCCGATCCCGGAGTAGCCATCCGCTGGTTCAGGTTGGACTGACCTGGCAGAACCTTCCCGGACAGGATGCCGACGGACTAGGGCTGGGCGATCTGCGGATCACCCAGATACCCGTGCACACCAACACCGCCCGCATGGACCTGACGTTCTCCCTGGGTGAGCGCTTCACTCAGGCCGGTGAGCTCGCCGGGCTCGGGGGTGCGGTGGAGTTCCGCACCGATGTATTCGATCTCGCGAGTGTCGAGTCGTTGATTGCACGGCTGCAGCGGGTACTCGAGGCGGTTGCGGCCAATCCGTCGCAGCGGTTGTCGGCGGTAGATGTACTCGACGCCGCCGAGAGCGATCTGTTGGACCAGCTGGGGAACCGCGCAGTATTGTCCACGCCCGTAACAGCGACGTCGATACCGGAATTGTTTGCGGCGCAGGTTGTTTCCCATCCAGATGCGATAGCGATCAGATGTGGGGAGCGTTCGTGGACCTACGGCGAGCTCGATGCGGAGTCCAATCGTTTGGCGCACCTGCTGATTGAGTACGGAGCGGGGCCGGGACAGTGCGTGGCGTTGTTGTCGGAACGCCGCGGCGAGGCGATTTGCGCAATACTGGCTGTGCTCAAGAGTGGTGCGGCATATCTGCCGATCGCTCCGGCGGTTCCCGATGCACGCATCGAATTCATGATCACCGATGCCGGTCCGATCGCCGCGATTACCAGTGCGGCACTGCGTTCGAGGCTGGACGGGTACACGTTGCCGATCATCGATATCAGTGATCCCGGGGTGAGCACCCAGCCCAGCACCGCCTTGGTGGGGCCGGCCGCCGACGATATCGCCCACATCGTGTACACCTCGGGTACCACAGGTATTCCCAAGGGAGTGGCGACAACTCACCACAACGTGACGCAAGTGCTGGGGTATGAGCACCTCGGGGTGCCGTCGGGGCCAGAGCAGGTGTGGTCCCAGTGGTACTCATACGCCTTTGATGCCTCGGTGGAAGAGATCTGGGGTCCGCTGCTGCACGGCGGCAGCCTCGTGGTGGTACCCGAATCGTTGGTCCCGGAAGACTTCCAGGAATTCCTCGTCTCTGAGGGCGTCACCGTCTTGCACCAGACACCTTCCGCGGCGGCCGCGCTGTCGCCGGAAGCGCTGGAGGGCATGGCCCTGGTGGTAGCCGCCGAGGCCTGCTCGGCGGAGATGGTGGACCGCTGGGCGCCGGGACGATTGATGGTCAACGCCTACGGTCCCACCGAGTCCACACTCTGCGTGACCGTGAGTCCGCCGCTGGCCGCTGGTTCGGGAACGCCCGCGATTGGTGTTCCGGTGGCAGGGGCGGCGCTGTTCGTGCTGGACTCCTGGATGCGGCGGGTTCCGGTGGGCGTGGTCGGCGAGCTGTACATCGCGGGCCACGGGCTCGGGGCCGGTTATCTACACCGGTCGGGGCTGACGGCATCGCGGTTTGTGGCATGCCCTTTCGTTGCCCCGGGCCAAGAAGGACTCCGTATGTATCGCACAGGGGATTTGGTGCGGTGGGGTAGAGGAGACAGGGCCGGGCAGCTCGAATACATCGGGCGCGCCGATGATCAGGTCAAGATCCGCGGCTATCGCATCGAACTCGGCGAAATCCAAACGGCACTGGCTGATCTCGACGGCGTCGAGCAAGCGGTGGTGATCGTGCGTGAGGATCGTCCGGGCGATAAGCGCTTGGTCGGGTACGTCACCGGGGCCATCGAGCCGGCCAAGGCGCGCGCGGAGCTGGCCGAGCGGATACCGGCCTACATGGTTCCCGCGGCCGTGGTGGTCATCGACGTTTTGCCGTTGACGGTCAACGGGAAACTCGACACCCGTGCGCTTCCGGAGCCGCAGTATCAGGAAACCCAGTACCGCGCACCGTCGAACCCGGTCGAGGAGACACTGGCCGGTCTTTACGCGGACGTGCTCGGCCTGGAGCGCGTGGGGGTCGACGACTCGTTCTTCGATCTGGGCGGCGACTCCCTGTCGGCTATGCGCCTGATCGCCGCCATCAACAAATCGATGAACACGCACCTAACCGTGCGTGCTCTCTTCGACGCCCCCACGGTGAGCAGCCTGAGCGGCCAGCTGGACAAGCATGCCAGCGACCCGCGCTATGTGGCCGTACACGGTTCCGGCGTTGCAGAGGTACGCGCGGCTGACCTGACGCTGGACAAGTTCATCGAGGCGGAAACCCTCAGCGTTGCAAAGGCACTGCCGAAGCCCAGCGGGGAAGCACGCACCGTGCTGCTGACCGGAGCGACCGGCTTCCTCGGGCGATACCTGGTGCTGCAATGGCTCGAAAAGCTGGAACTGCTCGACGGCAAGCTGATCTGCTTGGTACGGGCCGCATCTGACGATGAGGCCCGGAGCAGGCTGGAACAGATCTTCGATAGTGGCGACCCGGAATTGTTGCGGCACTTCCAGGAACTGGCCGAGGACCACTTGGAGGTCGTCGCCGGTGACAAGGGTGAAGCAGATCTCGGTTTGACCGAGCAGACCTGGCAGCGGCTGGCCGATACCGTCGACGTGATCGTTGATTCGGCGGCCGTCGTCAGCGGCGCGCTGTCCTACGGCGAGCTGTTCGGACCAAATGTGGCGGGCACCGCGGAACTGATACGGCTGGCACTCACCACGAAGCTGAAGATGTTCACCTTCGTGTCGACGGCCAATGTGGGTGACCCGATCAAAAAGGTTGCCTTCACCGAGGACGCCGATATCCGCGAGATCTGTGCCACGCGTGCCATCAAGGACTCCTACGCCAACGGCTACGGCAGTAGCAAGTGGGCAGGGGAGGTGCTGCTACGAGAGGCCCATGATCTGTGTGGGCTGCCGATCGGCGTCTTCCGCTGCGACATGATCCTGGCCGACACCACCTATGCGGGTCAGCTGAACTCGTCGGATGTGTTCAGCAAGATGATTCTGAGCATTGTGACCACCGGCCTGGCACCCAAGTCGTTCTACCGCCTGGATGCCGACGGCAATCGGAGGCGTGCGCACTTCGATGGGCTGCCAGTGGAGTTCGTCGCCGAGGCGATCACCACCTTGGGTGTTCAAGTGGTGGACGGGTTCCAGACCTATCACGTGATGAATCCTCACGATGACGGCATCGGTCTCGACGAATACGTCGACTGGTTGGTCGACGCCGGGTACTCGATCGAGCGGATCGACGACTTCAAGGATTGGTTGCAACGGTTCGGGACAAGCCTGCAGGCGCTGCCGGACAAGCATCGGCGAAATTCGGTGCTGCAGATGTATCTGACGCTGGTGCAGGACCCCGACCGGGTCAGTCCGATCGTGCCGACAGTCGGAGCCTTCGCCCCGGCCGATCGCTTCCGCGCAGCGGTGCAGGAAGCCAAGATTGGCCCCGACAGAGACATCCCTCAGGTCTCGGCGGCGAACATCGTCAAGTACGTCACCGATATGGAGCTGCTCGGTCTGCTCTAGGCGTCGGCTGTCTGCTGTTCGGCCGCAGGACCGATGAACTCGAGACCGGCGTTGATCGCGGGGCGGTGCCGCAGGATTCGGAAGTGCGCCAGGCGACCGAGTCCCTTCGTCGCGATGAAACGTGCACCGGGCCATGTCTGCGCCAGACGCTCGCTTGACGCGTACGGCGTGTCCGGGTCGTCGGGGTCGTGGATCAGCAGCAGCGGAGGATGCCCGGCGGTCGCAGCGACGCGGACCAACTCGGTTTCGGGCAGCGTCATCTCGATGCGGCGCTCGAGCTGGCGCTGCAGTCCGGCGCGTATCCGCTTGCCGAAGCCATGGCGTGCAGCGAAGAGGTCCAGGTAGAGGGGGAAATCGCCCATCGGTGCCAGGTACACCAAGCGGCCCACCGATGCGCCATAGGAGGCCGCGAAGGTGGTCGCGTTGGCCCCCAGTGAATGGGCGACCACCGCGTGGGCGGGCCCGTGCTCCTTGATGACGGCCGCCACCGCGTGCGCGCACTCGATAAGCGTGGTGCGCCCCGGGGCGAGCGCACCGCCAGCGGACTCGCTATGGCTGGGCAGGTCGAAGGCGATGACGCGGTAACCGGCCTGCAGCAGAGGCTTGATGAAGATCCCGAGGTGCGTGCGCTGCCCGCCCCAGCCGTGGACCAGGTAGACCGTCGGCCCCTCGCCCCATGACTCACCCGCAATCCGGTGCCCGTCCCAATGGGCCTCCAGCGGCTCGCCGGGTGGCACACCGGGCGGCATGCGCAGACTCGACTCGATGACCGGCGGGGTGCACCACAGCTCGACCGCCCAGCGGGATCCGATGGCCGGTGCGAAGCGCTCCAACCACCAGAAAGCCCTGCGTATCCGGTCGGACACCGGGGGTTGCACGCCGGAGCCCTCCACATCGAGTACGGCCCCCACGTCCTTGGTGGGTGCGGAATCCGTCTTCTCGCGTTCGGTCACGTCGAAGGAGTCTATTGACCTCCGATATGGCGCGTGCGGCGCGGACTGGTCAGGTGCGCTGGAGGGAGGCGCGCCCAGCCGTCGTGAGGTCACCAAAGAGGCGTAGGCGTGCCAGGCCACCGTCCGGGTAGATGTCCAGGCGCACGTCGGTGACGGGCTGCGGACTCTCCAACAGGAAACGGTGCCGGGTGTCGGGCTGCAGCGGGGTGCGTGGCAGCAGCGGAACCCAGTCGCCCTGGGCGCTCAAGCCCTGCAGCGCCGCCGCGCCGGGGCTGTTGCCCACGAAGTACGACGTGTCGATCTCGGCCAGCTGGAGCACTCCTTCGCCGGCGAGCCGCACCTGCACCCAGTCGTTGGCACCATCCCGGCGGCGGGCGGTCTCCCATCCGTCGCCCATCACCCGCGCGACTCCGGGGAACAGCAGATTCTGGGGTGAGCTGTAGAACCGGTTAGAGCAGTCGGTCACCAGGCCGCCGTTCTCGATGGCGGCCAGGTCGAACTGGCCGGCGTCGAGGAATCGCGGGTCGGGCCGGCCATGGCCGTGCACGCGTAACCGCGCGACTCCGCCATCCGGGTGCATCGTCAACCGCACGTGTGTCCACCGCTGTGTCGAGTGAACGTCGAACACGTTGCGGGTGTCGCCGTACACCTTGGTGCGCCCGATGATGTTGTGCCAGACAGTATCTCGGGCGATGTTGTCCGCCGACGGATATCCGTCGATCTGCGCGGCATCGACCGAGATTTCCGGCGGGTAGTTGCCCTTGAACCACGCGGTATCGACGACGATGCCCGCGATCACACCGGGGACGCCCAGCCGGACGATGGCGGCGTCGTGGCCGGGCTCGCCCACTGGGTCACGCCTGCGCCGGGTCTCCCATCCGTCGTACACCTGCCCCTTGTGCCCGAAGGTCGCGGGCCGGTAGTCCGCGGGTCCGGGTTTGATCAGGTTCTCCTTCTCGGCGAACAGATCATCGTTGGCCCAGATCACCGCTCCGCCCAGGGATCTCAGTGCCAAGTCGGGCAGCATCGTGAAATCGGGCAGCCCCGCGGGTGTATTGCTGGTCATTGCTGGTCGGTATCTCCTGTTGTGGTGCGTTGCACGAGTTGGTCCAGTACCGCGCGGTCGCATCCAGGGGCGACGGCGACCACGTCGTCGGGCGAGTAGGCGCCGCAGTCCAGACCGCGCAGTACTCCCGCGGCCAGGGCCTGTGCCGTGGCCGGTTCGTCCACGATTGCGCCGCCCTGTCGCCGTAGGTAGGCATCGATGCGCGGTCCGGCGGTGGCCAGTGCGCGCTGGTGGAATTCATAGGTCGCCAGCCACCGGGTGATCAAGTGCCCGGGATGCATGTCCCAGCCTTGCCAGTAGCCGCGTTCGAGGGCACGAGTGACCAGCCGGTGGTGCCTGGTGATCGCGGCGGCCTGCTGTTCGGAGGAGCCATCCGGCATCACCTGCGTGGAGCCGTCGCACACCCACACACCGGTCTGGGCCGCCGCGGCCAACATCACCGCTTTGGCGTGGTCTGCGACAGGGTGTTCCAGCGACTGGTGCGCGGCGGCTATCCCGCAGGCAGCGCTGTAGTCGTAGGTCCCGTAATGCAATGCGACGAGGCGTCCTTGCGCCAGGTGGATCGCCTTGGCCAGGGTGGCGGTGCCGTCGGCGCCCAGTACCGCCTGGGGGCTCTCGATCTGGAGCTCGAAACGCAGTGACCCGCTGGGTAGTCCGTGCACCCGCTCGAGCTCGTCGAACAGCTGGAGTGCAGCCTCGACCTGGGTAAGCACGCGGAACTTCGGGATGGTCGTCACGAATCCCCGCGGCACCCCCGATGCCCCGTCGAGCACCAGTTCCAGGGTGCGCACACTGCGCCGCAGGTGCACCGAGGTGAGTCCTTTGATCCGAATGCCCAGTGCCGTAGGGGGATTGGCCGCCACAGACAGCGCACGCAAGGTGCGCCCCGCCTTGCGTGCGTCGGCGTCCTCGGTGCTATCTGCGCGCCAGCCGTAACCGTCCTCGAAATCGAGCCGCAGGTCCTGGATGGGGGCGGTGGCCAGCCGGTCCCTGACACGGGGCAGGACGCCCTGTGTATCGAGCGCCGTGAGCACCTGCTCGTGGCGCGTGGCGAGCTCAAGTGCGCAAGCACCCCACTGCTCGGGCATCTGGACATCGGCCAGCGCCGCACTGACGTAGGCGGTGTGGATCGGTTGCGGTTCGCCGCGGTCATCGGGATAGGCGCAGGCCAGGTCGGCGTCGGCGGCCGCCAACAGTTCCGCGATGGGAGCCAGCCAGCCGGGGCTATCGGCATCTGACGGGTGGGACGTGGATGCCTTTGACACGGGTCCCATGCTCGCAGACTCGTTTGTGCAGCGCTCAGCGGTGCACAGCGACGGGTTCTTCGTCCGGCTCGGCGGCGACCTGTTCACCAGCGAGAACCTTGCGCATGCGGTCCTTGTCGAGCTGGCCCTCCCAATTGGCCACCACCATCGTCGCGACGCAATTGCCCAGCAGGTTCACCGATACCCGCATCGAGTCCATGATCCGATCGGCGCCCAGCAGCAGGGCGACGGCCGCCACCGGAATCGCGCCGTGGCCTATGGCCGCCACCGTCGCCGAGAGCGCCAGGAACGACGAACCCGGCACGCCTGCCATGCCCTTGGAAGTGAGCATCAGCACCAGCACGGCGGTGATCTGTTCGCCGATGCTGAGGTCGACTCCCAGCGCCTGCGCGAGGAACAGCACGCAGATCGACAGGTACAGGGTGGCTCCGTCGAGATTGAAGGAGTACCCGGTGGGGATGACCAGTCCCGTGGTCGTCTTGGAGCACCCCGCGTGATTCAGCTTGGTCATGATGCGCGGCAATACCACTTCGGTGGAGGCCGTGCCGAGGGCCAGGAACAACTCGTCCTTGATGTAGACGACGAACCTCCACAGGTTCACCCCCGCGAAGAGCCGGGCGATCACCGCCAACACCCCGATGAACAGCAGCGCGGCCACGTAGCAGGCGGCAATGAGCTTGCCGTAACTGCCGAGCGAACCGATTCCGTACTGGCCCACGATGTAGGCCATCGCCCCGAGCGCTCCCAGCGGTGCCAGCCGCATGATCCACCCGATGATGGTGAAGAAGATGTGACTGAGGTGCTCGATGAACTCCAGCACCACCGGTGGCCCCGACTCGCCGAACTTGGCCAGCGCCAGGCCGAAAAGTACCGCGAAGAACAGCACCTGCAACAAGGCGTTCTCGGCGAAGGCCGAGACGATGGAAGAGGGGATGATGCCGAGCAGGAACTCGACGGTGTGTGGCAGCTCGCCATTGTTGGTCTTCTTCGCGATGGCATCTGCCCCCGTCGCCAGCGTTCCGGCGTCGATGTGGAAACCGGCCCCAGGCTTGGCGAGGTTCCCGATGAGTAGGCCGAACAACAGCGCGAATGTGGTGACGGCCTCGAAGTAGATGAGGGCCTTGACGCCGATCCGGCCGACGGACTTGAGATCTCCGACGTGGGCGATCCCGAGTACCACCGTGCAGAAGATGATCGGCGCGATGAGCATCTTGATCAGCTTGATGAAGCCATCCGCTAACGGGCGCAGGTCGGCACCGAGCCCGGGCCACTGCCAGCCGATGAGCACACCGGCGACGATGGCCACCACCAGCTGCACGAACAGTGACCGGTACCAGGGCGGCTTGTTCGCTAAACGCACCATCTCGCTGGCGGGTACCTCGATCGCGGCCGTCATGGCCGCGACCGTAACGAGGGCCTGTTTAACGAATGTGAACGCGGGATGCAGCGCGTATTACGCGGATGGCGGTCATGGGGTTCGATAGGACTATGAGCTTCGCCGCGCCCGATGCCACGGCGGATGTCGTTGCCGGCGCGGTACTCGCGGCGGGAGCCGGCACCCGCTACGGCATACCGAAGATCCTTGCTGAGGAAGGACGCTGGCTCGGGCTGGCGGTGGCGGCGCTGGACGGCGGGGGCTGCGGCGAGATCTACGTGACGCAGGGCGCCGCGCACGCCGAGATACCTTTTCCTGCACGGGGTATCGACGTTCCTCGGTGGCAGGGTGGTGCATCGGAATCGGTGCGGTCGGTGCTGGAACTGCTGCGGGCGCGGACGGATGTGGCGGGGGTCCTCATCCATCTGGTCGACCTGCCGTCCGTCGGCCCGGAGGTGGTACGCGCGGTGCTGCACGCAAGCGAGCACCGGCGTTCGGCACTGGCCCGCGCGACCTTCGCGGGTCGTCCCGGGCATCCGGTGTACATCGGTGCGGAGCATTTCGGCCCGGTGCTGGGTGCACTGGCAGGCGACCGCGGAGCCGGGCCGTACCTGACCGCCCGCGCCGATATGATCGAGGTGCCGTGCGATCACCTGGGTGACGGCGCCGACCAGGACTACCGGCCATAGATCACGTGCGCCGGAAGGTGCCGCATGCCCAGCAGGTAGATGCCGAAGCCGATTCCCGCGCCCACGAACCAGGTGAAGCTCGCCAGGTACGCGCTGCCCCAGATCACCGTCGCAATGGCCAGCACGGCACCGACCACTGTCGCGGTCACCGCGACCGGATTGATGCCACCTCGGTAGTAGTACGCCCCCGATGGGGACAGCGTGAACAGATCGTCCACGATGATCGTGCGGCCCCGCACGAGATAGAAGTCGGCGATGAGGACTCCGAAGAGCGGGCCGATGACAGCGCCGAGCGTGTCGAGTGTGTAGTGGATGGTGTCCGGGTTGTTGTAGAGATTCCACGGCGTGATGAGGATCGATCCGACCGCCGCGATCATCCCGCCGGCACGCCAGCTGATCCGCGTGGGGGACAGGTTGGAGAAATCGAAAGCGGGCGAGACGAAATTGGCCACGATGTTGATACCGATGGTGGCGATCGCGAAGGTGAGTACACCCAGAACTGCCGCGGTGGTGTTGTCGATTTTGTCCACGATCAGCACCGGGTCGGTGATGATCGCGCCGTCCTCGCCGCGGCCGATGACCGTTGCCCCCGCCGACACCGTGCACACCGCCAACACCGCGAAGAACAGGAAGTTCAACGGCAGTCCCAAGAAGTTGCCGCGCTTGACCTCCTCGAAGCTGCGCCCGTACCGCGAGAAATCGCCGAAGTTGAGCATGGGCCCCGAGAAGTACGACACCACCAGTGCGATCGCACTCAGCACTGTCGCCGCCGCGGCGAACCCGGTTTTCGGTGGACCCGACGCCAGGCCGAAATGCACGTTCTGCCAGCCGGCCGCGACGACGAGATAGAGCGCAAGTGCCAGCATCACCGCGTATACCGCGGGCCCACAGAAGTCGATGAACTTACGAATCGCCTCCATGCCGTTCCAGAAGACGGCGGCCTGCAAGACCCACATCAGCAGGAAGCCTGCCCAGCCGAGTAACGATAGACCGAGAAAGCCGTAGTCGTCGACATTGCCATAGCGGCCCAGGGAGGGCTGGAACTTCACCGCCAGCAGTGCGAATGCCGTTGAAGCTAAATATGTTTGGATGCCATACCAGGCGACGGCGATGAGGCCGCGGATCACCGCGGGAAGATTGGCGCCCCGCACTCCGAAGGCGATTCGGGCGGTCACCGGGTAGGGCACGCCTGCCTGCTGGGAAGGACGCGCCACCAGGTTGCACAGCCAGTACACCGCCGCGATGCCGACCACCAGCGCGAGCAGCACTTGCGATGCTGAGATTCCCAGCGCGAAAAGGCTTCCCGCGAAGACGTAGCCGCCGACACTGTGCACATCGGACATCCAGAACGCGAAGATGTTGTAGCTGTTCCAATTCTGTGTCCGCAGCGGCGCCAGATCGCCGTTGGTCAATGCCGGGTCATAGACGGGTTTGATCACGCTGTCCCCGGCGGCGCTGTGCCCGCCGGCCGGGGCGATGGCATCAGCCGTGAGTGCGCCGGTCACACAACCTCCTGCGAATTGTCGACCAGCCGGGAATGGCTGGTGACACCCGAAACTAAGTGGCCGGTGTTGCCATTGTGTTGCGCAGAAACAATATTTTCCCTGGTCAGAATTCCTCCACCGGAACGTGATTCGGTGCGGTAAACCGGGCGGCCTACTATCGTGCCCACGATGGCTCCTAACGAGGCTGGACAGGTGACGCCCCGCGACATGGTGGGTTACGGGCGCACGCCACCGCACCCGCGGTGGCCCGGTGAGGCCCGGATCGCGGTGCAGTTCGTGCTCAATTACGAAGAGGGCGCGGAGAACAACGTCCTGGACGGATCGGCCGCCTCGGAGACATTTCTCTCGGAGATGGTCCCGGCCGAACCGTTCACGAACCGGCACATGAGCATGGAATCGCTGTACGAATACGGGTCACGCGCCGGGCTCTGGCGGGTCCTGCGCGTGTTCGAGCGCCGCGGCCTGCCGCTGACGATCTTCGCCGTGGCGCGGGCGTTGCAATGCAACCTGGAGGCGGTGGCGGCGTTCGGCGAGCTCGGGCACGAAATCGCCTGCCATGGGCTGCGGTGGCAGTCCTACCAGCTGGTATCTCCGGATGTCGAGCGAGAGCACATGGCGCAGGCGGTCCAGATTCTGCGGGATCTCACCGGCGCCGCCCCGTTGGGTTGGTACACCGGCCGCGACTCGCCACAGACTCGGCAACTGGTGGTCGAGCACGGGGGATTCGCCTATGACTCTGACTCCTACGCCGACGATCTGCCGTACTGGGTGCGGGTACCTGCACATGGCGGTGCGGCCGCTCACTTGATCGTGCCCTACACCCTCGACACGAACGACATGCGGTTCGCCTCACCGGCCGGATTCCCCAGCGGCGAAGAATTTTTCACGCACCTGCGGGATGCTTTCGACTGCCTGTACGCCGAGGGGGAAGCGGGCAGCCCGAAAATGCTGTCGGTGGGCCTGCACTGTCGGCTCGTGGGCCGGCCGGCAAGGACAGTCGCCCTCGAGCGGTTCCTCGATCATGTGCAAGCCCATGACGGGGTGTGGATCGCCAAACGCATCGACATCGCCGACCATTGGCGTCGGGTTCACCCCGCAGATACTGAACCGAACGAGTCCATCAGTCCGGCATAGGGTTTGATCGGGGGTGTGGCGAACTCGCCGCGTCCGGACTTGCGTAGGCCCATGGCTACCAGCGACTGCACCAGATTCACCGCGGCCGCCACTCCATCGATCACCGGTAGTCCGATCTCGGAGGAGATGTCCCGGCACAGCCCGGCCATTCCCGCACACCCCAGCACGATCACGTCGCTGCCGTCATCGCGGGCCGCGCGTCGGCAGTGCTCGATGAGAATGTCCTTGGTTTTGGGGTTCGTTTCCAGGTCCAATACCGCGATATCGCAACCGTGCACGCCACGGCAGAAGCGCGACATCCCATAGCGTTCGGCCAGATCCCAGGCGCGGCCGGTGGTGCGTTCCAATGTGGTGACCACGCTGAACCCCCTGCCGAGGTGACTGGCCATATGCATGGCGGCCTCGGCGATACCGACTACCGGACCGGTGGCCAGTTCCCGGGCGGCGTCGAGGCCAGGATCGCCGAAGCATGCGAGCACATACCCTTCGGCACCTTCGGATTCGGCGCGATGGATTTCGGCCAGCACACCGGGCACACTCAACGCCTCGTCGTAGTGGCTCTCGATCGAGGCCGGCCCCATCTCCGGGTTGACCGCGGTGATGCTGGTTCCCGGCCAGGCCGCTGATTGCGCTGCCGCTTCGATGGCCTTCGTCATGGCCTCGGTGGTGTTGGGGTTGATGACGCGTATGCGCATGGCCGACAGGGTACGTCGGCCGCGGCGGGTGTGTGGCGCGGTGTGGTCGCGGGTGCCGCGCCATGAAACGTTCGCGTTAACTCTGTGTCGCCAGCGATGGCGGCCGGGCGCGACCACTGACAAGATCGGGTTTCGGCAGACGGCGATGGAGGGCGAATGTCACGTACGTTCCGCTACCGGAGGCTGATCAACGAGCTGCGTGCCAACCGGTCCGGGCATGACCAGACGAGTGTGCTCGACGGATTGCGGCGGGCCATCCTCGAGGGTGCCGCGCCGCCGGGTTCCATGATCCCCATCAGTGAGGTGGCCGACACCTATCAAATCAGCCCCATCCCGGTCCGGGAAGCGCTCAAGACTCTTGTCGCAGAAGGGCTTGTCAACCATCGGGCCAATGGGGGCTACCGGGTAGCTCAGCTCACGCTGCCGGAGCTTCGTGAGATCTACTTCACCCGAGGTGTTCTCGAGCGTGCCGCGCTCGCACAGGCTGCGGCGCTCGCAACGCCCGCGGATCTGGATCGCGCGCTGGCCGAGCATGAGCTGCTGCAACAGGCCACCATCGACGGCGACGCGCGTGCTTTTCATCTGCATTCCCGGCGTTTTCACCGCGCCTTGGTGGTTCCCTGCGGCATGCACCGCCTGCTGCACATGTTCGAGGCCACCTGGAATCTGACCGAGCCGTTCCAGGTGATGCGGACGGTTTCCGCATCGGATCAGCTGCAGCTACACGCCGATCATGAGGCGATGATCACAGCGGTGGCAAGGCGCGATACCGAGGGGCTGTTGGCCGTCGCGACCACCCATCATGACCGCTTGGAGTCGGTGATAGTCGCTGCCGCAGGACAATTGGATGTAATCGCCGAGACGTAGCGTGCTGACCCGCCGGGAAGATATAGACACCCGGCAACCTGGCCGCAACACGTTCGATCTAGCGTCGCTTCCGCGGTCGGCAGGTAGGCACGGACGCGCTGAGGCAGGGAGGTTCTGCGATGAGGAGAGTCCATCCCGTCGACGAGGTGCCCTCGCCGGGCAAGCTCGTTACTTTGGGGATCCAGCATGTGATTGCGTTCTACGCCGGCGCGGTACTGGTGCCGCTGCTCATCGCGCGCGCCATCAACCTGGACGCCGAGGCGCTGACCATGTTGATCACCGCAGACCTGTTCACCTGCGGTATTGCCTCGATCCTGCAAGCGGTCGGGTTCTGGAAGATCGGTGTGCGGCTGCCGCTGCTGCAAGGGGTCACCTTCGCGACCCTGGCGCCGGTGATCAAGATTGCCAACGACCACGGCGGCGGCAGGGTGGGACTGCTCACCGTTTACGGCGCCGTCATCGCGGCGGGCGCATTTACCTTTCTCATCGCGCCGTTCTTCGCCCGCCTGATCCGTTTCTTCCCGCCGATCGTGACCGGCTCGGTCATCACCATCATCGGGGTATCGCTGCTGCCGGTCGGTATCGGTGACGCCGTCCGCAACCCGCACAGCCCGGTGGCCGCGCACGATCCGGGAAACGGGCGCTGGCTCATGTACGCGGTGGGCACCATCGTGCTGATCGTGTTGATGCAGAGGTTTTTCCGAGGCTTCTGGAGCACCATCGCGGTGCTGCTGGGTCTGGTTGCCGGTACCGCTATCGCCTGGCTCGCCGGTGACACCGATTTCACGCGGGTGGGTGAGGCGGGCTGGGTCGGGTTCACCTCGCCGTTCGCGTTCGGCGCCCCGCGCTTCGATGTCATTGCGGTGGTGTCGCTGATCGTGGTGCTGCTGGTGACCGCAGTCGAATCCACCGGCGCGGTCTTCGCGACCGCCGAGATCGTCGGCAAGCGGGTGCGCGGGGCGGATATCGCCGCCACGGTCCGCGCCGACGGCATAGCCACCATGATCGGCGGCACCTTCAACTCCTTCCCGTATACGGCGTTCTCGGAGAACGTCGGACTGGTGCGCCTCACCGGGGTCAAGAGTCGTTGGGTGGTAGCGACCGCCGGGGTGATCATGATGGTGTTGGGTGTGCTGCCCAAGACCGCCAAGATCGTCGAGTCGATCCCGGCCCCGGTACTGGGCGGGGCCGCGATGACCTTGTTCGCGACGGTGGCCGTGGTCGGCATCCAGACACTCGGCAAGGTCGACTTCAACGATCACCGCAACCTGATCATCGCCAGCACCTCGCTGGCGATGGGGATGTACGTGCAGTTCTCGCAGTCCTCAGGCCCCTCAACTGTCCTGGACCACGGGCGCGGTATTGCGGTTCCCGCGCTGCCGGGAATCGACCAGGCGGTACCGGGGCTGCTGCAGATCCCGTTCAGTACCGGCATCACCATGG
Source organism: Mycobacterium sp. D16R24 (assembly GCF_002013385.1). Lineage (NCBI taxonomy): Bacteria > Bacillati > Actinomycetota > Actinomycetes > Mycobacteriales > Mycobacteriaceae > Mycobacterium > Mycobacterium sp. D16R24. Next base: position 255,877 of record NZ_MAEV01000002.1, read on the forward strand.
GCGCCATCACCGCGATCGTGTTGAACCTGCTGTTCTTCCACACCGGCAGCCGTGGCGTGGCGGTGGCGGGGGGAGGCGCCATTCGACTCGCGCAGGTCAATGAGATGACCCTCGACGAATTTCGGCACACGTTCGGCAGCCTGGTCCAGGACGTGCACTGGGTGGTGGACCGCGCCTACCAGCAGCGGCCCTTTGCCGACGCGCACGATCTGCGCAGCGCGTTCCAGGAGGCGATGCTCACCGGCAGCGACGAGCAGCAGCTCGAACTCATCAGATCGTTCCCCGATCTGGGCGCCGAGGACGAAGCTGGGGAGATGGCGGCCGTCGACCACACCATCTTGCAGACCCTCGATGAGGGTGAGCTGAACAATGTGGTGAGCCTGGCCAACGCCTATCGCGAACATTTCGGTTTCCCGCTGGTGATCTGCGCACGCGAGACCGAGCGTTACGAACGGGTGCTGCGCAACGGCTGGAGCCGTATGGAGAATTCGACGACCAGCGAGCGGTCGTTCGCCCTCATCGAGATCGCCAAGATCGCCAACTACCGGTTCGATGATCTGGTGGCGGACGCCAATCCCATCACGGCGGCCCGCTTCGGGCGTTACGAGGATTTCCATGCGACGCGTTGACTGGCGGGGAATCGAAAGCTTCAACGAGCTCACCGATAACCAGGCGATCCACTGGCTCTACGAGTGTTGCACCTCGCGGATATGGGCGGTGCGGGTGGCGGCCGGGCGACCCTTTCGCGATGAGGAGGCGCTGTACAACCGGGCGGACCTGATTCTGGCCGAGCTCACCGACTCGGACCTGGACGAGGCGCTCGACGGGCATCCGAGGATCGGGGAGCGGCCCGATAACGCGGCCTCGCGCCAGGAACAGTCCGGCGTGGCCGGTGCCGACGCCGCGGTGCTGGCACGGCTCAAGGAATGCAATGCGGAGTACGAGAAGCGATTTGGCTATGTGTATCTCGTGTTCGCCAATGGCAGGCCCGCCGGGGAGCTGCTGGCGATCCTGCAGGAGCGGCTCAAGAATGACCCCCGGAACGAACGCCGGGTGATGAGAATGGAATTGGGAAAGATCAACCGCAGCCGCTTGGTGCGGATGCTGGGCCCGGCAGGTAAGCATGCCGATGACTTCGAGACGGAGGGTGAATCGTGACGGGGTTGAGTACCCATGTCTTGGACGCGGTATCCGGGCGGCCGGCACAGGGCGTACGGGTGACGCTGCTGGACGCCGCTGGGTCTTCGGTGGCCAGCGGTACCACCGATTCCAACGGAAGGATCGCGGACCTCGCCGCGACGGTGCTGGCCGCCGGTACGTATCGGCTGGTGTTCGACACCGGAACCTGGTTCACCGACAACGGGATCGACGGTTTCTACCCGGAGGTGATCATCAGTTTCCAGGCGGACGGTAGTGGGCATCTGCATGTCCCGTTGCTGCTGAGCCCGTACGCCTACTCGACCTATCGCGGCAGCTGAGAAAGGAACGCATCAATGGCAATCGTCCTCGGAGGCAACCAGTACGGCAAGGCCGAGAACCGAGTCGTCCGGATCTACCGGGACTCTCCGCGTCATGAGATCAAGGACCTCAATGTCGGTAGCGCGCTGCGCGGGGACTTCGCCGCCGCCTACACCGACGGCGATCAGCGCAAGGTGCTGCCCACCGACAGTCAGAAGCAGACCATCTACGCCTACGCCAAGGAGAAGGGCATCGAGACCATCGAGCAATACGGTCTGGACCTGGCGTACCACTTCGTGGACGAGTACGAGCCGGTGACCGGTGCGCGCATCGAGATTGACGAATATGCCTGGGAAAGAGTCGTTGTCGATGGGCGTGAGCATGACCACAGCTGGGTTCGCAAGGGCCAGGAGGTGCGCACCGCGGAGATCAGCGTCGAGGGAGTGGGCGCGGCGCAGCGGACCTGGGTGATCGGTGGTCTCAAAGATCTGGTCGTGCTGAAGTCGACGGGCTCGGAGTTTCACGATTTCCTGGAAGACAAGTACACGGTTCTACAGCCCACCAACGACCGGGTAATGGCTACCTCTTTGGTGGCCAAATGGCGTTTCGTGGGTACCGAGGTCGACTGGGAACAGACCTATCTCGGGGTGAAGCAGATCATCCTGGAGCGCTTCGCCACCGTGCACTCGCTGGCCCTGCAGCAGACGTTGTACGAGATTGGCAAGGCGATCCTGGAGGCCTACCCGCTGATCGCCGAGGTCCGCCTCTCCGCGCCCAACAAGCATCACTTTGTGTACGACCTCTCGCCGTTCGGGCTGGAGAACCCCAACGAGGTCTTTCATGCCGATGACCGCCCGTACGGGTTGATCCAGGCGATCGTGACCCGTGATGATGCACCGGATGCCGGGCCGGCCTGGGACCCGCACCTGTCCTGGCTGACCTAGCAGTCGAGGTAGCCGGTGATATCGCGCCCGCGCACGTGCACCGAACTGATGGCCGGTTCCCGCAGCCCCATCAGCAGACGGAACAGTGTCTGCTCGGTGGCCAGCTGCTCGTCGTCGGATCGGATGCCGTGGGAGAGATTGTCTGCCAACGGTTCCCATCGGTGTGGATCGATAATCAGGAAGTCTGCGTCCTTGCCCTGGTCCAGGTTGCCAAACGTGTCCTCGCGGTCCAGTGCGCGGGCCCCGGCAAGTGTGGCGGTGAACAGCAGCTCGGCGGGGTGCAGGGACACCGCGGCCGAAGCCGGTTCGGACATATGGACTTTGAAACAGTCGTTCAGGACGCGGGTCAACAGCCATTCGTCGCCACCACCCACATCGGTGCCGAGGGCGACGTTGACTCCACTGTCGACGGTCCGGCGCCACGGCATGGTCCCGGAGCCCAGGAACAGTTGGGAGGTGGGGCAATGTGCGATGGAGGTTCCGGTGTCGGCCATGCGGGCCAGTTCCGCGTCCTGGCAGTGCACGGCATGCGCCAGAATGCTCCGGCGGCCCAGCAGGGTCGAGCCGCCCTTGCGCGAGCCGGGCAGAAAATGACCGTCATAGGTATCCAGGTAGGTCCCGACCCCGTATGCGGACAGGGTGGCATCCACCTCGCCGGTGCCCGGCCGCGCGTTCTCGTTGAGATGAGAATGGAAGTAGACGCCCTTACCCCGCACTTCGTCATAGAGCTCGCCGAGCGCCGCGAGGGCGCCGGGCGTGACGGACAGCGAGAAGCGGGGTACCAGTGCCACATCCGTGAGGGAATCGCCATGCCAGCTGTCGATTTCGTCGGCACACAGCCGGATTGCCTGCTCGGTCGTGGTGAGCAGCGCCGTGGCGCTGCCCGGCCCGGTGGTCTGCACACCGCGTCCGCTGACCATCCTCAGGCCCGCCGCGCGGGTCGCCGTGAACAAGGCGTCCTGGGCCTGAGGGAAGGCCGAGCCCATCACCATCGCGGCCGTGGTTCCGGCGGCGATCCTGCGCCGGCAGAAGGCGTTGGCAGCGCGCTGTGCCAGCACCGGGTCGGCCAAGCGGGCCTCTGCCGGAAAGATGCAGTGCTCCAACCACTCCAACAGTTGGCCGCCGCCATAGGAATCGGTGCAGTAGGTCTGCGGGAAGTGCATATGGGTGTCCACGAAACCGGGCAGCAGGAAACCGGGGCGATGATCGTGCACGGGCCACGCGGAGTAGGCCTGGGGCAGTTGCGGGTAGGTGCCGCAGTAGGCGATCGCGCCGTCGATGCCGACCGCCAGCGCCCCATCGGGTATCGACTGCAGATGCGCGGCCGCATCCACCACGCCGGGGGAGCCGGTGATGTGGAAGATGTGCCCGCGGTATACGGCGGCCGCAATCGGGTGCATCGCACCATAGTGCACACTGCGTGTCATATCCGCAGCCCGAGGTGCAGCATTAGGTCTCGCCGATGAGCTCAATCACATTGATCGAGAACGTATTCGCGGCCACTGTCGATCATGACGGGCGTGAGCTCGATGGTGCGACCGTGGTCATCGATGGCAGCCGGATCGCCGCGGTATTGCCCGCCGGAGAACAGAATCCGTGGCGGACACTGGACGGTGCCGAACATGTCGACGGTCGTGGCTGTCTGCTCACCCCGGGATTGGTCAATACCCACCACCACCTCTATCAGTGGATCACCCGCGGACTCGCCGCCGATCACACGCTCTTCCAATGGCTTACCGCGCTGTATCCGGTGTGGGAGGGTATCGACGCCGACAATCTGCACGTGGCGGCGCAGGGTGCACTGAGCTGGCTGGCATTGTCGGGATGTACCACCACCACCGATCACCACTATGTGTTCCCTTCCGGGGCAGGTGATCTTCTGGAGGCCGAGATTGAAGCGGCGGGGCACGTCGGGCTTAGGTTCGACCCGACCCGGGGCTCGATGGACCTGGGACAGTCGGCCGGTGGACTGCCGCCGGATGCGCTGGTGGAGTCGATCGACACCGCCCTGGAGGCCAGCGCCGCGGCGATTGCCCGCTGGCATGATCCGGCGCCAGGCTCCATGGTGCGCATCGGTCTGGCGCCCTGCTCGCCCTTCTCGGTGAGCGGCGAGCTGTTGCGTCAGTCAGCGTTATTGGCGCGCGAGCGCGGTGTCCGGATGCACACCCACCTGGCCGAAACCCAGGACGAAACCGACTATTGCGCCGAGCGGTTCGGGTGTAGCCCCATCGACTACATGGAACAGCTGGGCTGGCTGGGCCCCGACGTGTGGTTCGCGCACGGTATTCACTTCGACGATGCGGCCATTGCCCGGCTGGCCGGCACGGGCACCGGTATCGCGCACTGCCCGACCTCCAACGGGCGCCTAGGCGCCGGTATCGCCCGGACTCGCGAGCTGCTGGCGGCCGGGGTGCCGGTGGGCCTGGGGGTGGACGGCGCGGCCTCCAATGAGTCGGGACGGCTGCTGGGGGAAGCACACCAGGCGCTGCTGTTGGCACGCGCTGTCGGAGGGCCCACGGCGCTGAGCACCCGCACCGCGCTGGAGCTGGCGACGCTGGGCGGGGCCCGCCTGCTGGGCCGCGCCGAGGAGATCGGCTCGATCGAGGTCGGTAAGTGCGCCGACCTGGTGTTGTGGGATCTGCGCACGCTGGGCCACAGCGGAATCGACGATCCGGTGGCCGCCCTGATGCTGGGTGCGGTACCGCCCATCAGGTGCTCTTGGGTGAATGGGCGACCTGTCGTCAGAGACGGGGAGATGCTGACAGTCGACACCGATCGGATCGCGGCCGCAGTGCAGGCGGCGCATCATGGATTGATGGGCAGGGCACGCTGATGGATCTGCACACCATCGACTCGGTGCTGATTCCGCGAGACCGCGCTGACCTCAGCGGCCTCGGGGCACGGGACGGCGTGCTGGCGGGCGGAACCTGGCTCATGAGCCAGCCGCAGCCGGAGTTGCGGCGGTTAGTGGACCTGGCCGGCATGCGGTGGCCCGATGTCGTGGTCGATGCAAGCGGGCTGCAGATCGCAGCCACCTGCAGTATCGAACGACTCATCAATGCCTCCTATCCGCCCGACTGGCGTGCGACCGTCCTTTTTGGGCAGTGCGCGCGTGCGCTGCTGGCCTCATTCAAGATCTGGCGTGCCGCGACGGTCGGCGGCAACATCTGTCTGGGTCTGCCCGCGGGAGCGATGATCTCGTTGTGCGCGGCCCTGGATGCCGAGCTGCTCATCTGGCGCCGCGACGGCACCGATGAGCACTGTGCCATCACCGAATTCGTCACCGATATCAACAAGACGGTATTGCACGCCGGTGATGTGCTGCGCGCCATCACCTTTCCTGCTGCGGCACTCAGGCAACCGGCGGTGCTGCGTAAGGTCGCGTATTCGGCGCTGGGCCGCTCGGGTGCGCTCGTTACCGGCAGGCTCGACGGCCACGACATTGTGCTCGGGGTCTCCGCCGGAACACGCAGGCCGATCGTGCTCCGGGTCCCGGCCGATCCGGGCGGTGTGTTCGCGGCCGCGGCGTCCATACCCGGCGCGGAGTTCCATACCGATGCCCACGGCACCGCCGAGTGGAGGCGGGCGATCACCGCGCAACTGGCCCGCGAGGTCGCCGAAGAGTTGACCGGAGGGCGCCTGTGAAGGTCAACGGCCAGATCATCGACACCAGCCCGCGGTCCGGGCAGTGCCTGCGTACCTTCCTGCGCGAGCACGGCCACACCGAGGTCAAAAAGGGTTGCGACGCGGGTGATTGCGGCGCCTGCACGGTGCTGGTGGACGGGGCGTCGCAACACTCGTGCATCGTGCCCGCACATCGGGTCACCGATGCCGAGATCCTCACCGTGCGAGGTCTCGGAGATGAACATGATCTGCATCCCATGCAGCGTGGTTTCGTCGGTCACGCCGGTTTTCAATGCGGATTCTGCACGGCCGGAATGGTGTTGACGGCAGCGACGCTCACCGAGGATCAGACAGAGGATCTGGGCAATGCGTTGAAGGGCAACCTGTGCCGGTGTACCGGGTACCGGCCCATTCGTGCCGCCATCTGCGGCGTCGCGCCACCGAAGGACACTGTGAGTGCTCCGGCTGCCGCTCGGGTGGTCACAGGGACTGAGCCGTACACCATGGACCAGCTGCCCACCGATGTGGGACATATTGCGGTACTGGGCAGTCCGCACCCGTCGGCCCGCATCATTCGCATCGACACCGCCAAGGCCGGTGCCTTGCCCGGGGTGCGCGCGGTGCTGTGTTACCGCGATGACCCCGGGGTGCCGTTCTCCACCGCGCGCCATCACGAGCGCACCGACGACCCCGATGACACGCTGGTCTTCGACCGTGTGCTGCGGTTCGCGGGGCAGCGCGTCGCGGCGGTGGTGGCGGACTCGTCGACCATCGCGCACCGGGCGCTCGCGTGCATCGAGGTCGAATACGAGCTATTGCCAGCGGTATTCGATCCCGAGCTGGTGCAGCGGCCGGGGGTGCACCGGGTGCACGGAGATAAGGGGGCCGGCGCGAGGATCGCCGACCCGGCACGCAATCTTGTCGCCGAGGTGCACGGTGAGGTCGGCGATGTCCAGACGGCGGTGGCCCGCGCGGGGGAGTCCGGTGCGGTGGTACGTGGCAGCTGGCACACCGCCCGCGTGCAGCATGTCCACCTGGAGACACACGGCTCGGTGGGGTGGCAGGACGAGCGCGGGCGCTATGTTCTGCGTACCAGCAGCCAGGTGCCGTTCCTGGTACGCGACGAGCTCTGCCATATCTTCGGCCTTGCCCGTGAACAGGTTCGAGTGTTCGCGCCTCGGGTCGGCGGCGGGTTCGGCGCCAAACAAGAGATGCTCACCGAAGACTTGGTGCTGCTGGCGGTGCGTGCGACTGGCGCTCCGGCCGTCTACGAATTGACCCGCAGCGACCAGTTCACGATCGCGCCGTGCCGCCACCCCATGCGGGTGAACGTGACCGCCGCGGCCGGTCTGGACGGGGTACTCACGGCGCTGGCCGTGGACGTGCTCTCGGATGCCGGGGCCTACGGAAACCACAGCGTGGGTGTCATGTTTCACGGCTGCAACGAGTCCATGGCCCAATACCGTTGTGCGAATAAGAGAGTCGATGCGCAGGCGGTGTACACCAACAACATTCCGTCCGGTGCGTTCCGCGGCTACGGCCTGGGGCAGGTGCTGTTCGGGATCGAGTCGGCCCTCGATGAGCTGTGCCGCGAACTCGGTATCGACCCGTTCGAGTTCCGGCGCCGCAATGCCATCGTCCCGGGAGACCCCTTTGTTAGCTGGGAGGTGGAGGAGGACGACCTGGAATTCGGCAGCTATGGACTCGACCAGTGCCTGGACCTGGCGCAACATGCGTTGGTGCAGGGCGCGGCCGACCCGGCACGCAACGGGTCGGACCTACCCGAAGACTGGACGGTGGGCGAGGGCATGGCCATCGCCATGATTGCGACCGTGCCCCCGCGCGGGCATGTGGCCGATGCGCGCGCCGAGCTGGATGCGCGGGGACGCTACCGGATCTCTGTGGGTTCGGCAGAATTCGGCAACGGCACCACCACCGTGCACGCTCAGCTCGCCGCGGCCGTGCTGGGGTGCGCACCGACTCAGGTCGATGTTCATCAGGCCGATACCGACGAGGTGGGCCACGACACCGGGGCCTTCGGGTCGGCAGGCACCACCGTTGCCGGGCTGGCCGTGCACCGCGCGGCAGAACTGTTGCGGGACAAGATTATCCGGTGTGCGGCAGTGAAGCTGGCCGTGCCGGAATCACGGTGTGTGCTGGGACCGGACGGGGTGCGGATCGGCGAGGATCTGTTGAGGCTGGCCGATATCGCGGGCTCGGCGCCGCAGCCATTGACGGCGGTGGGACGTCACGAAGGCACGCCGCGGTCGGTGGCCTTCAATGTCCAGGCATTCCGAGTCGGGGTGCAGCCGGACACCGGCACCGTGCGGATCCTGCAGTCGGTGCAGTCCGCCGACGCCGGGGTAATCATCAATCCGCAGCAATGCCGCGGGCAGGTGGAAGGCGGTGTCGCACAGGCCATCGGATCGGCGCTCTACGAAGAGATCCTGGTGCAGGACGGCATCGTCAGCACGTCGACCCTGCGCAATTACCACATTCCGCAGCTGGTCGATCTGCCCGATACCGAGGTCTACTTCGCCGATACCTATGACACCCTGGGGCCGCTCGGCGCGAAGTCGATGAGTGAGTCCCCGTACAACCCGGTGGCGCCGGCGCTGGCCAACGCCATCCGCGATGCCGTCGGGGTGCGGATGCATCGGTTGCCGATGAACGCGGCACGAGTGTGGCAGGCCATCAACGAATCCGGGATAGGAGAGCGCTCATGAAAGATATCCTCGGCGCCCTGGTTGACCTGCTGCAGGCCGGAGGCACTGTCGCGCTGGCCCGTATGGTGGAGGTCAGCGGTGCGGCCCCCCGTGAGCCCGGGGCCGCGATGATCATGACGGCCGATTCTGTGGTCATCGGGTCGCTGTCGGGTGGCTGTGTGGAGGCTGCGGTCATCGAGACCGCGCGCGGGGTCCTGGCGACCGGCCTGTGTGTCAGCGAGCGATTCGGTGTCGATGACGGTATCGCGCCGGGGCTGACATGCGGTGGTGAGATTGAGGTTGTCACCGAAAGTGTTGGGGCCGAAAGGCTGCCGCTGCTGCTCCGGTTGCGGAGCCTGACCGAGGCGGGGGAGCCTGCGGCCTTGGTGAGCACGCTGTCAGGGATTCCGCAGTGGGCTTTGGTGCGACCGGGTGAGTCGGCGCCGTGGCCGCAGATCGACGGCGATATCGCATCACTGGTGCGGGCGGGACGCAGCGCGGTGGCGGGTGCCGATCGCTGTGAGCCCGATCAATCCGCCCTACCGCGGGTATTCGTACAGGCATTCGGTGTACCGCCGCGGATGATTCTGGCGGGGGCCAACGCCTTCGTCCGGGCCTTGAGCCGCACCGGGAATCAGCTCGGCTACCGGGTGACAGTGGTCGATGCCCGTGAGGTGTTTGCGACGCGGGCACAGTTCCCACACGCGAACGAAGTGGTGGTCGACTGGCCGCACCGGTACCTGCGCGCCGAAGCAGCGTCCGGCCGCATCGACGGGCGCACGGTGGTGTGCGTGCTCACTCATGACCCGAAGTTCGATGTGCCGATGCTGGCGGCAGCTCTCACCCTGGTGCCGGTGGCGTTTGTCGGCGCACTGGGATCGCGACGCACCCACGCCGACCGGGTGGAGCGCCTGCGTGAGGAGGGCATTACCGACGATCAGCTGCGGCGGCTACACAGCCCGCTGGGCCTGGACCTCAACGCCCGCACACCCGAGGAGACTGCGATATCCATTGCGGCGCAGATCATCGCCGAGACCTCGGGAGGCTCGGGGTTGGCCTTGGGCGACACCGACGGGCCGATCCACCGGTAGGCGATGCAGACGGTGTACCTGAAGGCATGCCTAAACGGGGTGCGGCGCAAGGACCAGCACCCCGCGATCCCGTGCACACCGGCTGAGATCGCGGCGGACGCCGCGGCATGCCGTGATGCGGGGGCAGCGGCGGTGCACGTTCATGCCAAGGACGCCAACGGGTTCGACTCCCTGCTGGCTGGTGCGGTCGATCCCGTCGTTGCGGCCATCCGTGCGCGATGCCCGGATCTTCCCGTCGGCGTCACCACGGGCGCCTGGGCACTGACCGATCCGGCCGCACGCTGCGCGGCCATCAACGAGTGGACCGAACTGCCGGACTTCGCCTCGGTGAATTGGCATGAGGACGGCGCGACCGAGGTCGCCGAGACGCTGCTGGCTCGCGGGATCGGTGTGGAGGCAGGGTTGTGGAATGAGGCGGCTGCCCTGTCGTGGTCGGGCTCACCGCTTCGCCGGGAGTGCTTCCGCGTCCTGCTGGAGCTTCCGGGTGGCGTCGCCGGCACCGAAGTCGAAGAGCAAGCGGTGCGCATGCTGGCACAGGTTCGTGTGGCTGGCGCCCGCGGTGTGCTCCTGCACGGCGAGGACTCATCAGCATGGCCCGTACTCGATCTCGCGGCGGCCCGAGGGGTTGCCGCACGGATAGGGCTTGAAGACACGTTGCGCATGCCGGATGGATCGCTGGCCGCAAGCAATGCCGAACTCGTCGCTGCCGGGCGTGCCCGGATGGGAGAGCGCTAGGCGGCCCGCTTGGCCAGCTGCTCCCGGTGCCATCTGCTTCGCGCCGAATGGTGTGCCGAGAATCCCTCATTGGGGTGGGTCCCCAGCCTGCCGTTGGGGCGGTCGAACTGAACGAACACCTCGAGATCTTCTGGGGACAAACTGAAATCGAAGATCTGGAGATTCTCGGCCAACCGGCTAGGCGAGCACGTCTTGGGGATCACCACATGACCCAATTGAATATGCCAACGCAGGATCAGCTGTGCTGGCGTCTTGTTGTGCTTGGCGGCCAGCGCAGCCAGTGGGGAGTCCCCGGTGGTGCCGATTCCTTGGGCAAGGGGACTCCATGCCTCCGTGACGATTTCCCTATCGGAATTGAACTGCCGCAACTCCCGCTGCTGGAAATACGGGTGCAGCTCCACCTGGTTGATCACCGGCGGCACGCCGGTCGCGTCGACGATGGCCTCCACGTGCTCGGGTTCGAAGTTGGATACCCCGATGGCGCGGATGTTGCCGTCGAGGTAGAGCTGCACGATCTGCTGCCATGCGGTCACATACTGACCGTGATCCGGTGCAGGCCAGTGGATTAGGAACATATCCACATAGTCGGTGCCGAGCATGTCAAGGCTCCGCGCGAAAGCACTTGCGGCATCGCAGAAATCGTCCACCCACAGCTTTGTGGTGATAAAGACTTCTTCTCGAGGTACGCCCGAGCGGGAGATGCCGAGGCCGACACCGCGCTCATTGCCGTACCTGGTGGCGGTGTCAATATGCCGGTATCCGGCGTCAAGTGCTTGCCGGACAATGGTTTCCGCTTCGATGTCAGGAATGGCGGCGACACCGAGGCCCAGTTGGGGGATTTCGACGCCGTTGTAGAAACGAACTTTTGGGACAGTGCAAGGTAGCACGACGGACTCCAATCACTCTGCGGCTGAAGGAGCAGTGGAATTGATACCCGGGAGCGACACGTCCTCGTGTCAGTTGAGACGGTACAACTGTCAGTTGAAGTTAGTATCTGTGACGCCGATCACTGAGTTGCTGTGAAGTTGCTGAAATCGCTGAACAGCAAGGGTTTTCGGCGCGCGGAAGACTTTGGGGTTTACAAGATCCTTACGTCGGGGTCGTCGCGATCAGTGCGGTGAGGGTTGAGTTTCGGCGTGGCTGAGCATGGGATGGCAGAGGCGGGTGCTATGTCCATCTTCGGTTGATGCGAACGTGGTGACGTAGGCGTGGTTGTTGGTCTTGCATGACGGCGTGTTTCATGAATGGGCGAATGCGCTGGGTTTGAAGACTCTTTTTTAGCGGGTATGTATCTAGTGGCGGCTGGGAATTGTGTCCGTGGTTTGAAGATCGAAATGTCCGTGGAGGGGTGCGTGGGAGCGCTGCGGCCAATGGTTTTACCTGTTTCGACAGCATTGCGGACAGACGGCGACTTCTCGAACATACCTAGCGGATCTGTAGCAGCGCCTCGAGTGATTTAGTCCTTAGATCCACGACTTCGTTTTCTGAATTCGCAACCGAACGTTCGTTGCTCATGAGCTGTATGTGCCCAACATCAGTTTGCGCCAAAGCTGCTTGGAGGGATGTAGAGGGGTTCCCGGCCTCGTGGAAGCGGGCGGTGTCAGAATGAAGTCGCAGATGCAGGAGCCTTTGCCTGGGTGACACTGCTGGGCCGGCCGAGTAATTCATAGTGTGTGAACGGGGTGTGTTGCCAAATGAGCACGATAATCGTCGTGTTAGACACGAACGCTATCGTCCGTTCGTTTGATCTACGGTCCGAGGGATGGCGTGCGCTTCTTGCCAAGAAGGATGACTGGAGCATTCGCTTCGTAGTCCCGGCGGTCGTTGAGATGGAGTCTGTCAAGGTGGTTCGGCGGAACTGGCAGAAGGATCGCGATCGTGTAGTCGGTCTCAAGCTCGGGAAGTTCGGCGCTTCGTCGGCCCACCAGTCGATCCTTGAATCCATCAATGCAAGCATCGATGGATATGATCAAACTTTACGTAATCGACTGATTGAGATTGGTGCAGAAACCGTCGATCCACCTGAATCTACTAGCCTACTTGCGCTTGCTGATCGTGCTTCGGATCGTCGTGCGCCGTATGTGAAACCAAAAGGTGTACAAGATAATTCAGATGACGGCACAAGAAAGGATGGTCTGCGCGATACCTTGATCTGGCTTTCTGTGTGCGAGTTGGCGGCGGGAAATCCGAGTTGCGAAGTGTGGTTTGTCAGTGACAACTACACAGACTTCGGTGACCAGCTTGAGAGTAAGAACCCTGCCGACGCGGACGGCTGTCCCTTCCCGCTGCACCCCCAGTTACTGGAAGATCTCGATGGCCAGGGTGCTCGTGAGCGTGTTTTTTACGTTAGGACTTTGGAACGACTAGAACAGTTTCTCGCTGCGAAATTTGCGCCGTTATCGGCCGAAAATCGCGAATCTCTTATCCAGCAGCTCGACATAGATCAACTAGGTATCCAAATCCTGAGCGCTGGAACAGAATTAGGTGTTGATCCGCGAGCTGCCGCACTTCCGCGTCGCACCGTACGCGCATCACTTGCGGCCATCACCTGTAGTCCAGGTGAGCTCCAGTTCGATGACGCTGCTATGCGGGCCGCTGGTAGTTGGACAGCGCAGTTCCGTGTGCTCGCCGATGCAGAAGTGGATGTTGAGTACATCAGCAGCGACACCGATATCATTCCCAAACGACTCCAAATTGGCGGACGGGTCGCAGTGTCTGCTGAGGGAGAGGTGCTCGGCCTCACGGTCACATCTATCGAGGCTTTGCCAGACGACCCCATGCGCCGCGCGTGGTTCTCAGGTTCACTGCAGATCGATCCCCAGGTGATG
>NZ_MAEV01000003.1:0-756 GCF_002013385.1 Mycobacterium sp. D16R24
AGGTCGTTCAGGGAAGCGATGATCCCTCAGATCGATCCGGAGGTGATGAGGTCGTTCACTGAAGCGATGATCCCTCAGATCGATCCGGAGGTGATGAGGTCGTTCAGGGAAGCGATGATCCCTCAGATTGACCCACAACTAACGAAGCGATTCTGGCAGGCGATCGAACCGCACAAGAGCCCTGACATTGCGCAGGCGATTAGGGGAGCAGTTCTGGGTACTTTCGAGGCTCGGCCCGATGAAAATTCTGGCGATCAGCCGACTCGGGACGCTAACGGCGACAAGGCCGCTGAGCGCACTGAGGAAACAGAATGCAACGACGACCCGCCCGACACGGACGCCTAAACGCCTTGAGATCTACGTTTCCGCCCTTTTGGGGGTTGCCCCCGTGGGTGCGGTCGAAGTTGTTGAGGAAACGCTTCGGCGAGTCCCGCTAGTGCGGCGTGCTCGTAGTTGAGCGCGCCGGCGGCTGCGGGAAAGTCCTTATCGCCCCCGGCGCCGCCCGAGGGGGTCGAAGTAGAACGCCTCTTGTGACGCGTCCAGTTCTTGGTCGGTCATACCCCCCGCGGCTTGTGGTCGAATCGGTAGGGTACTGGGGCGTTCCGACGCAGTCAGGTTCCGCGGTTCGGATGATCCAAGTTGGTTCAATAGCGTTGTGACGTAAGAGTTGTCAGTGATTTGGGACTGAATAGCCCGCACGTGTTGCGCCGCGTCGGCGATTGCGGTGCGCTGCGCGTCACGAATTGCCCGGCCTAG